>JAFUJG010000135.1 GCA_017468215.1 Clostridia bacterium
AGATTATTCTGTTCAACTGTAAATGTGGGGTCTTCTTCCATAAGACGAGCAAGAGAAGCGTTAATCTTTTCTTCGTCGCCCTTAGCCATGGGTCTGATTGCCATGGAAAGCATGGGCTTTGCAAACTGGATGCCTTCAAGCTCAATGTCACTGCCCTTTTCGCAGAGTGTGTCACCTGTTTTAAGGTTGTTAACCTTTGTAACGGCACCGATATCACCTGCATGAAGCTCGCCAACTTCTTCCTGCTTCTTACCGCACATTACATAAAGCTTACCCAGCTTTTCCATTTCGCCTGTACGGGGGTTGTAAAGGGCTGTATCGCTCTTAACAACACCGCTTGCTACCTTGAACATCGAAATCTTACCAACGTACTGGTCGGCAATAGTCTTGAATGTAATAAGGGATGCAGGTGCAGAAGCATCGCAGTCAACAACTTCGTTGTTAGCTTCAACAGGAGAAGGAAGATACTTTAAGATTGCGTCCATGATGGAACGGATAGCAAAGCCGCCTGCTGCACATCCGCCGTAAACAGGAACAATGTCGCCGCTCTTAACACCTTTTTTAAGTGCACCACGCATTTCTTCGTCAGTAATCTGTTCACCGCCGAGATACTTTTCCATAAGGTCATCGTCACTCATTGCGGCTGCTTCTACCAATATATCGTGATATCCCTCGTAGCTTGCAGGATACTTGTGAGGAATCGGAACTTCCATTTCAGTTTCGCCCTTAACAGAATATGCTTTGCCGGAAACGATGTTTACATAGCCTGTAAGGTGGCCGTCTTCACGTGTGGGAACACGGAAGGGTGCAATACTTGTACCGAATTTATCTCTTAAAAGTGTAAGTGTTTCACGGAAGGATACATCTGCATCGTCCATATTGTTAACGAAAATCATCTTGGGTTTGCCCTGTTCTGTTGCATACTGCCATGCAAATTCAGCACCAACCTCAACGCCTTCCCTACCGTTGATAACGATAAGCACGCTGTCAGCTACTCTTACGGCGCTCTTTACGTCGCCAACAAAGTCAAAGTAGCCGGGAGTATCGATAAGGTTAACTTTTGTATCGGCAATCTTTGCCGTGCTCCATGAAAAAGGTGCTACTGTACAGTTAACAGACATCTGTCTCTTAACTTCTTCCTGGTCATAGTCACAAACTGTGTTACCTTCAGCTGCCTTGCCCCATCTGTCTGTCACTCCGGCTTTAAACAGCACTGCTTCGATAAATGCTGTTTTACCGGAGCCCGAATGGCCTGCCACGGCAACGTTTCTGACATTTGTTCCTTCATACACTTTCATTTTTCTGTCCTCCGTTTATGTAATATTTAATATAGCTTGCCGTCCAACTGACGGCATTCACTTATTTGTACATATTCGACAAAAATAATATAATTTCCTTTTGTTTTTTTGTACAAATTACTAATATAAAACTGTGCATTTTGCACAAATTTTTTCTTGGAAGTATTTATATAGAAAAAACTTTTAAAAAAAGTATTGACATTTGACCCAATTTCGGGCTATAATCAGTAATTGCGGAAAACAAAATCCCATCCGCAATTCCTTGCTCCGTAGTATTGCGGGGCCAGAGACCATAAGGAGGTGTAGAAAAATGGCAATCAACAAGTATGAATCCATTTTTGTTCTTGACGCAGCACTTGACGAGGAAAAGATTACAGCTCTTTCCGAAAAGTTCACAAAGCTCATCGAAGCTAACGGCACAATTGAAAGTGTTGACGTATGGGGTAAGAGGAGACTTGCTTATCCTATCGACTACAAGACAGAAGGTCATTACACACTTGTAAAGTTCACAGCTAATCCCGAATTCCCCAAGGAACTTGAGAGAATCTACGGAATTACTGAAGGCGTTCTCAGAACAATAGTTATCAGAGTAGAAGAATAATCAGGAGGCAGATATGTTAAACAAAGTTATTTTGATTGGCAGATTTACCCGTGATCCTGAGCTTCGTTCAACTCCCCAGGGAACAAGCACATGCTCATTCTCTTTGGCAGTTGACCGTAACTATCAGAGCGCAAGCGGAGAAAGACAGGCAGACTTCATCAACTGTGTTGCCTGGAGACAGACCGCTGAATTTATTTCCAAGTACTTCCAGAAGGGCAACATGGTTTGCGTAGAAGGAAGTATCCAGACTCGTTCCTGGAAGGACAACGAGGGCAATAACCGCTATGCAACAGAAGTTATTGTTGACAGAAGTTATTTCGTTGAGTCGAAAAAGAGTGCACAGGGCTCTGCTTCCGGTATGGAAGCTCCCGTTTTTAACGATTCGCCCTTCGGCAATCTTCCCGACCCTATCTCGCCCTTGGGAACAGATGATGATTTACCATTTTAAAAGGGAGGTTTAAAGCTATGACCGAAAAGTCCGAAAAGACATTCAGAAACCGTAAGGCTAAGAAGAAGGTTTGCCAGTTCTGTGCTGATAAGGTTGAACATATCGATTACAAGGACGTTGCTAAGCTTCGTCGTTTCGTATCCGAAAGAGCAAAGATTCTTCCCAGAAGAATCACAGGCACATGCGCTAAGCACCAGAGACAGCTTACAACAGCTATCAAGAGAGCAAGACACATCGCTCTTATTCCCTACAGTGCTGACTAATTAAAAATCAAAAGCATCTGCAATGCAGATGCTTTTATTTTTTTCTATCCAACAAATGAAACGACGGCAGCCGTTATCTCATTTGTTGAATTCTGCATCGTTTTTCAACATCATTTTCCAAACACCAGTAGGTGAATGCAAAATTAGTCTTGTAAAAACAACCGTGTGGTAGTATAATAATTATGCAACACGAATTTAATACTATTTTTTTGCCCATATTAGGTATGCATATTTTACTTTTGGTAAAAATGCATGCTCTTTTTGGCATACTTGGTATGGGTAGTCAATAAATTCGTGTTGCAGCGTTGGAGCTATGCATTTTTCGTGCGTAGCTTAGGCTGCTAACTTTTTTAATTTAGGAGTATCGCCATTCAAACCAATATCGAAGACATGCAATACAAACAGGAGTTAGATGTTTTTCTTTCGCTCTGCCCTTATTCGCTCAAAACAAAAATTTTACCAAAAGGAAGTCTTTCCTATCCCGATTATGTAAACGGCATAAGAATGTTTAAAGCTTTAGGCTTCTTTGAGCTTGCCGAAGTTTACCTTTTAAGCGACCATGAGGAACTTAGGAAGAAGTCGCATGTTTTAGCAGATTTGAATAATATCGACCGTGAAATTTTTGATGAGAGACCTTTGGTAAAGGAGTTTGCTCTCAATATATACACTCACCTGTAATAAGGTCCATGTTTATTAAAAGAATTAATGAATATTATAACGAAAAAATCCTCAACGAAAGTTGAGGATTTTTAGGTTTCGTTTGTTTTGCGTTCTTCGCTCTGCACCTTTTGCATATAATCTAATATGAAAAAAATTATTATATTATCCGCACTTTCTTCCATTTTAATATTTTCCGCCTTTGCCAAGCCGGATATCCCTGTATTTCTCGCCTCTCTTGATTACGAATTTTCCGAAAGTTATACCGAAAAAACATTTACTATTCCAATTGAGTTCGATATGGTGTATAATAACTATAACGAAATCCAGAAGGAAGCAGGCTACGACCTTTTGCCTTACCGTGGCAAGGAATGTATTATGTATACCTATGAGGTTTACAATCATCCTTTTGGAAAATGCAATGCCAATATAATTGTATATAACGGTGAAATTATCGGCGGAGATATATCCAGCGTAAACCTTGCCGGCTTTATGACCGCACTAATGTAGGAGAAACAATATGCGATTAGACAAACTTGTATCCGATGCAATCGGCGTTACACGAAAAGATTCCAAAAATTTAATAAAAAAAGGACTTGTATCCGTAAATGGGGAAATAATAAAGGATGCGGGTGCAAATGTCAGCGAAGACTGCTCTCTTTTGATTGAAGGCAAAAAAGCAGAATATAAAAGGTTTATCTATCTTATGATGAACAAACCCCAGGGCTACATTTCATCAACTGACGACAAACGCCAGAAAACCGTTTTAGACCTTCTTGACGAAAGCTTTTCCCGCTACGACCTTTTCCCTGCAGGCAGGCTGGATATTGACACCGAGGGGTTTTTGCTTCTGACAAATGACGGACAAACTGCCCACACCCTTTTATCTCCTGCAAAAAAGGTTGGCAAGGAATATTTTGCCCGGTTGGAACACATTCTTACAAAAGAAGACATTACTGCAATTGAAGGCGGCGTTGACATTGGCGGTTACGTTACCAAGCCTGCAAAAATTGTTCAAAAAAGCGACAACGAATGTGTTATTACAATTGTGGAGGGTAAATTTCACCAGGTAAAAAAAATGTTCGAATGTGTGGGCAACAAGGTTGTATATCTCAAGCGTATATCCTTTGCCTCACTCCCCCTTGACCCCTCACTTGGCTTGGGCGAGTACCGCTTTCTTACCAAGGAGGAGGTTGACATAATCGGAGGCTCCTTATAACCTTTGTCAAGGATTTTTTTCTATGCAATAGTAACAAATATAATTTTTATTTTTGGTTATTTGGTGCATAGGCAAAAAGTTTTCTTTATGCTATACTACTTGTATAAGATATGAGCGGTGTAATCCGCTTTTAAATTCTAGGAGGTAATTACTAATGGCAAGTTTGTCCCTTAAGCACATTTACAAAAGATATCCCGGCGGTGTTACAGCCGTTCACGATTTCAACCTCGAAATCAAGGATAAGGAATTCATCATCATGGTTGGTCCTTCCGGTTGTGGTAAGTCTACAACTCTCCGTATGATTGCAGGTTTGGAAGAAATCACTGAAGGCGAACTTTACATCGGCGATCGTCTCGTTAACGACATCGCTCCCAAGGACAGAGATATTGCGATGGTTTTCCAGAACTATGCTCTTTATCCTCATATGTCCGTATTTGAAAATATGGCATTTGGTCTTAAGCTCAGAAAGACTCCTAAGGAAGAAATCAACAAGAGAGTTCATGAAGCTGCTCGTATCCTCGATATCGAACACCTTCTTGAAAGAAAGCCCAAGGCTCTTTCCGGTGGTCAGTGTCAGCGTGTAGCACTTGGTCGTGCTATCGTTCGTGAACCTAAGG
>JAFUJG010000136.1 GCA_017468215.1 Clostridia bacterium
TATGAGTGTTGTGCCTGCAATGAACGTTAAGGTTGCCGAGGCTGTTAAGAACGCAAAGGCGGGCGAAGAAAAAACACCCGGTCTTAAGGGTATTGACCTTAAGGGTGCAAGAGCAAACGGCGGCAGCGATGCTCCCGCAAAGAGCCAGCCTGTAAGACGCAGTGAGCCCAAGGTAGGCAGAAACGACCCCTGTCCCTGTGGAAGCGGTAAAAAATACAAGCAGTGCTGCGGCCTTAACGAGTAAAGGCATAGAAGACATCGGAAGGAATGAATAAACATGGTAGAATACGATCAGTATAAGCTCTCTCTCAATGGACTTAAAGAGGATATTGAGGAGCTTGGGAAGGCACTTCATATTGAAAATGTTATTGCCCAGGCAGAGGATATGGAAAAGGCAACAATGGAGCCTGACTTTTACTCTGATATGGAAAAAAGCCAGAAAACATTAAAGCAGCTTAAACAGCTTAAGGACAAAATTGAACATTATAACTCTCTTTCTGTTGAAAGAGACGACCTTCTGACAATTATTGAGCTTGCAGAGGAAGAAGACGATTTAAGCTTTATTGACGAGGTTCGTGAAGGTGTTGAAAAGCTCACAAACGATATCGAAACAACCAAGCTTGAAACACTTTTATCAGGTCCTTATGACAAGAACGATGCAATTATCACCCTTCATGCAGGTGCAGGCGGTACCGAAGCTCAGGACTGGGCATCGATGCTTCTTCGTATGTATCAGATGTGGGCAGAAAAGAGAGGCTTCTCTGTTTCTACAATTGACTATATCGACGGTGACGAAGCAGGCATAAAGGGTGCTACAATCCTTATTGAAGGCGACAACGCTTACGGCTATGCAAAGTGTGAAAAGGGTATCCACCGTTTGGTGCGTATTTCTCCCTTTGACAGCGCAGGCAGACGCCACACCTCATTTGCATCTGTAGAAGTTATGCCCGACATTGACGATACAATCGAGGTTAATATCCGTCCCGAGGACATTAAGATGGATGTTTTCCGTGCATCGGGTGCAGGCGGTCAGCACGTTAACAAAACATCTTCTGCTGTTCGTCTTACTCATATTCCTACAGGCGTTGTTGTAGCTTGCCAGAACGAGCGAAGCCAGTTCCAGAACAAGGATATGTGTATGAAAATGCTTAAGGAAAAGATTGCTGAAATGGCCGAGGCTGAACATAAGGAAAAAATCGAAGACATCAAGGGTGTTCAAAAGGAAATTGCATGGGGCAGCCAGATACGCTCTTACGTATTCCATCCCTATACAATGGTTAAGGACCATCGTACAAACTTTGAAGTTGGTAACATAGGCTCCGTTATGGACGGCGACCTTGACGGTTTTATAAACGAATATCTGAGATTTAATTCACACAAAGAAGACTAATATAAAAAAGGAGAATGAAAAATGAAAAAGGTATTGGCATTATCCCTTGCAGTTGTTATGATGTTTTCACTTGCGGTAACAGCCATGGCACAGAGCGAACCCAGTGATTGGGCAGTTAACGAAATTGATACCCGTGCGGCTGAATTTTTAAAGGCTGCAACAGGCTCTATCGATTACGCAAAGGAAATTACACGTGAGGAATTTGCAATTGTTGCACTTTATATATATGCGGCAGTTTCAAACATGGAGCTTCCCGAAATGAGTGTGGAAAATCCCTTTGTTGACTGCAACAATCCTCTTGTTGTAACGGCGTATGGTCTTGGTCTTGTAAAGGGTGTAAGCGAAAACGAGTTTAACCCCAATGCAAGCGTTACACGTGAACAGATTTGTGTTATGCTTACAAGAATTGCCCAGAA
>JAFUJG010000137.1 GCA_017468215.1 Clostridia bacterium
AAAAAGGAATTTGTCAAGTATTACGGTGGCAGTGAAGATGATATCCGTATTTTCATGTCTCCCGGTCGAGTAAACCTCATCGGCGAACATACTGACTACTGCGGCGGCTTTGTTTTCCCCGCAGCTATCACAATGGGTACATACATTGCAGCAAGAAAGACAGATGACAAGATTATCAAGATGCGTGCAACAGACCTTCCCGACTATGTCGAAGCAGACGCTACAAGAATCAATGACTACAAGCACCTTTCCTGGGGCAACTATCAGTTAGGTGTTGCAGCAGAGCTTGAAAAGCGTGGTTATGAAATCGTTGGCTGTGAGCTTCTCTATGACGATACTATTCCTCATGGTGGCGGTCTTTCCTCCTCTGCAGCTATCGAAGTTGCTACAGCTATCACATTTGCAACATTCTCCAACGAACTTAAGGGCATCGATGAGCCCCTCGATATGATTGAAATGGCTCTTTGCGGTCAGGGTGCTGAAAATAACTATTGCGGCGTTAACTGCGGTATTATGGATCAGTTTGCTTCTGCTATGGGTAAAAAGGACCATGTTATTTTCCTTGACTGTAAGAAGCTTGAAGACTACAAGCTTGTTCCTTTGAAGATGGACGGTTACAAGATTGTAATTTCCAACACAAACAAAAAGAGAAGCCTTGCTGACAGTAAGTACAACGAAAGACGTGCCGAAACAGAAGAAGGCTTTGCAGAACTTAAGGAAGCTCTCCCCAATGCTACATGCCTTGGTGATATTTCTCTTGAAGAATTTGAAGCTAACAAGCACCTTATCAAGCGTGACATTGTTCGTCAGAGAGTAACACACGTTATCGAAGAAGATGACAGAGTGCTTAAGTCTATCGAAGCATTGCAGAACGGCGATATTCTTGAATTCGGTCGCCTTATCAATGCAAGTGGCGATTCGCTCCGTGACCTTTACGAAGTTACAGGTAAAGAGCTTGACACATTAGTTGCTGAAGCAAGAAAGATTGACGGTACAATCGGCTCCAGAATGACAGGTGCAGGCTTTGGCGGCTGTACAATGAGCATTGTTCGTGAAGATGCTGTAGATACATTTATCGCTGAGGTTGGCACGGCTTATAACGAAATTATCGGCTACCCCGCTTCCTTCTATGTAGATGATATCGGCGACGGCGGTCACGAAGTAAAGTAATTTAATAACAACTGACAAACCGCTTTATAAAAAGCGGTTTGTTTTTTTCAATAAAACATTGCAATAACGCCTGTTTTATGGTAAAATTTATTGTAACTATATATACTTTTAAGGTGGTTAATATGAAAAAAGTTTTAACAATCATTTTGTCGTTAATACTGACCTTGTCGCTTTGTCCGTTTTCCGTGTATGCACAGGCGTTTACGGATGACTGTTTAGTTTTATACTATTCCTTTGAGGATGGCTCTAATGCCACCGTTGGTGAAGCTGCTACAGGATACAATGTCAGCTTTTCAACAGACGGTGTTAACGGCAAGGCAGTATACATGGATGGTAATACGTCTTATCTGCAGCTGCCCTCTGATTTGAACAAATCCTTAACGGGAGATTTCACTATCTCCACATGGGCTAAGTTTGACACAATAAACTGGTGGATGCGTATTTTTGACTTTGGCTCAGGTGACCGGAGCTATGCGTTTTTAGGCCTTTATGCACCTAATGATTTAAGATACGCACTTTTAACGCCCAATACTCAAGGCGAGCTTAATATGACTGCAACAGGCACGGTAGTTGAAGATGTATGGCAGCATTTTACCCTTGTAAGGGATAATAATGTTATGAAGCTTTATGTTAACGGCATCCTTGCACAGGAAAGCACTGTTTTTGGGGACCACACTCCCTCGGATATTGAAAACGCAGTAAGCTACATAGGCAAGTCACAGTTTTCGGCAGACCCTTACTTTAACGGTCATATTGACGAGTTCAAGGTGTTTTCACGTGCTCTTTCAAACATTGAAATAATTAAAAATATGTCAATTGGTGTAAAAAGTGAGTTTGCATCATATATTCCTGCTACTGCAGGGCTCTACGATGGCATGACCGTAAAAAGTGATATTTATCTTCCTATCTTTGTCGATGAAGCTACTTCCGTTGAATGGTCAAGCAGTAAAGAAGATATTATCTCACCCTCAGGCAAGGTTAATCGTGGTGAAAATGATGAGGAGGTTACTCTCACCGCCACAGTTATTACAAACGGTGACACTAACGAATTTACATACAAGCTTTTTGTTCCTGCAATCAGCACTGTCAACACCCGCATAACGGTTGACGCAACAAAACAAGGTGTTGATATAAACCCGGATATGATTGGCTTGTTCTTTGAAGATATTAACTATGCTGCCGACGGTGGCTTATATGCAGAATTTGTACAAAACCGTTCCTTTGAAGCGGTCAATGCACAGTGGGATGCAAACCCCAAGCCTATCCCCGATTATTCCTGGACGTTTTCTGTAACTCCCACATTTTCAAGCGAAAACCCATTAAACGAAAACAATACCACCTTCCTTCGGTTTGTTGACCCCGAAAGACTTACTAATTTTTCCAATGCCTGCTACGAGGGTTTCCCTGTAAATGCAGGTGAAAAGCTTGATTTCTCGGTGTTTTTAAGGGCAAACGGCGAGTATTCGGGTCAGATAATGATAACACTTCTTGAGGATAACCGTATTATAGGCAGAACATTTATCGAAGATATTTCATCCGAATGGACCAAATACGAAAAAGAAATTACTGCCGTAGGCTCTGCAAGCAATGCAATTGTTAAGATAACTATTCTTGATAACATGACAGGCAGCCTTGACTTTGACATGGTTTCCCTTTTCCCGCAAAACACATGGATGAACCGTAAAAACGGTTTAAGAGCTGACCTTGTTCAGATGCTTAAGGACCTTCATCCCGGATTTTTGCGTTTTCCGGGCGGTTGTATTATTGAAGGCTATAACCTTTCTAATCGCTACTCCTGGAAGGATACCGTTGGTCCTGTGGAAGAACGAAAAGAAAACTGGAACCGTTGGCAGATGCACACAGGCGGTGACGGCAGATATGCTTACTGCCAGAGCTACGGTCTGGGCTTTTACGAATATTTCCTGCTTTGTGAGGATATAGGGGCCTTTCCCCTTCCTGTTGTAAATGTTGGCATAGGATGCCAGTACCAGACAGGCGATGTGTCAAGCATGGAGGATTTGTATGCAATTTATATTCAAGATGCCCTTGATTTGATTGAGTTTGCAAATGGTGATACTGACACCTATTGGGGTTCTATCCGTGCCGATATGGGTCACAGCGAGCCTTTTAACCTTGAATATTTATGCATCTGCAACGAGCAGTGGGAAACCGAAACTGTTAACTTCTTTGAACGCTACGAGGCATTTGAAGAAGAAATCCATAAGGTTTATCCCGAAATAAAGCTGATTGCAACATCCGGTCCCGATGCTTCGGGTAGCCGTTTTGATGCGGCATGGGATTTCTTAAAGAGCCACTCCGATAACGGCGAAGAAAGCTTTGCATATGCAGTTGACGAGCATTACTACCGCACACCCGACTGGTTCTATACAAATCTTGACCGCTATGACGGCTATGACCGAAACGGCTACAAGGCGTTCCCCGGCGAATATGCATCACGTAACAGCCAGTCAAAATGGGAAAGCAATATGAACTCGGCATTGTCGATTGCAGCTTATATGACAAGCCTTGAAAAGAACGCCGATGTTGTGGCACTTGCCTCCTACGCTCCCCTTTTTGCACGTGAAGGCTACACCCAGTGGTATCCCGACCTTATAGGCTTTAATAATTCGGTTGCTTACGGTGCTCCCGACTATTATGTTCAGAGTATGTATTCGAACAATACAGGCAGCTACACCGTTGAAAACAAGACAGAAAACTTCAACAATGCCTACACTCCCCATGGTAGGGTTGGTATAAGCACCTGGACAACATCAGCATCCTTCTACGATATGAAAATAACAGATAATGTTACAGGTGAAGAAATACCCCTTGGAGAGCCTGTAAGCACAGGTACAGGCAGCTGGGCCTATTCTGAAAACGGATATACCCAGGAGGACAGCGGAGCACAGGCACCTGCACTTCTTTTCGGTATGGAGGATATGGAAAACTACACCTTCACCCTTAAGGCAAAGAAACATTCCGGTACAGAGGGTTTCCTTTTCCCTGTTATGTGGACAGACGAGAGCAATTATTTCACATGTAATATAGGCGGCTGGGGCAATACATATTCAGCTATACAGAGAACAGAAAACGGCAACACCTACGAGTATTCGGTACAAAACACTTCAAAATATATCGAAACTGACCGAGAGTATGAAATCAAGATAACTGTTGAGCCTCATAAGCTTACTGTATATCTTGACGGTGAGGTTATTAACTTTGCATCCTTCCGCCAGAATGTATACTCCACCACTTCCTTTGATGAGGAAACAGGCGACATTATCATAAAGGCTGTAAATACCTCGGGTGAAATTATGGAAACAGCCTTTGATATTACTGCCGAATACATTAACCCCACAGCTCATGTTACCCAG
>JAFUJG010000138.1 GCA_017468215.1 Clostridia bacterium
ACCCAAAAGGGCGAGAATTGCACCCATACCCAAAAGGGGTGAGCAAAGGATTTTGTCGGCCTTAAGCTGTAGCGGAGCTTTCTTTTCACGCTTTACGCACACCTTTGTTATTTTGTCCGACAAAAGGCTTATTGTGTGGGAAATTTCCAGCTTTACCTTTTCGTTTTTGGAGGAATATACATGGCAGATTGCATCGGTACGCTCTAAGGCAAAGGATGCAAGATAATCCTCTACAAAGGGAGGATAAAGGGGAGTAAAACGGCAGGCAGGTGGCCCTGCCATTACCTCCTCGCAGGCATCCATAAGGTCGGTAATGCCTTTTTTTCTGCTTGCAGAGCACAATACAACAGGGATGCCAAGCATAAATTCCAGCATCTTTGCATCGATTTCTATGCCCTGCTTGCCAGCTTCGTCGCAAAGGTTTACGCACAGCACGCAGCAAGGGGATATTTCGATAATACGTAGTGCCAGCGATAGCGAGCGTGAAAGGTTTGTTGCATCAGCAACTATTACCGAGCAGTCGTAGTCGCCCTTTGTGATAGACAAAAAGGCAGCAAGCTCCTCGGCATCCGGGTGCGACAGGCTGGCTATGCCCGGAAGGTCTGATATGAGGTATTTTTTGTTCTTATGTACACCGTACCCTTGTGATACGGTGACTGTCTTCCCGCTCCAGTTGCCGGTGTGTACGCTCATGCCGGTAAGGAGGTTAAATAGTGTGCTTTTGCCTACGTTAGGATTGCCTGCTAAGATGATGCGGCCGCTGATGTGTGACGGAACCCTTTGTTTTTTCATTACAGCACCTCTTTATACGAAACATTTATTTTTTGAGCATCCTCGTGCCGTATGGCAATTACACAGCCGTTTATGCTGTAGGCTCGGATGCCTCCTGACAAGCTTTTGAAAAGACAGGTGATAGGAGATGACAGTGCCCCCATATCCACAAGGCGTGACACAAGAAGGTTTTCGTCACAGGGAAGGATAGTGGCACTATCTCCCACTTTGAGATCGGACAATTTCATATAACCACCCAATGTTAAGGTTCGGGGAGTCGAACCCCATATGCCCTTTTCTTGTTAAAATTGTGCCTTTTCGGCTTGTCAATTTTGAAAGGCGACAGCCTATCGGCAATTTCCGCACCAAAAATCCATCAATTTTTCCTGCGAAAAGGGTCGCAGAGTTTTAATCGTGCAAATTTTTTCGTCAGAGTGTGCCAAAAGCGGAACCTATACTTTGTGTATCGGTGAGCATTTTGGTGCATTATGGCGGAAAATTTGCCGATAAAAACCATATTGGGTTCAACTCCCCGCACCTTATCCTATGAAGTGAAGGGGAAAAGGGTGCAGATGCGTTTAAACATTGAAAACTAATATCCTTGTAGTGTTTGGTGTTGAGTTTTTACACGGACCGTCGAGGACGCCGGTCCCTACAAAAAACGCAGCTTGGGTGCATTTTGTAGTATAGCACAAACAATTTGCCGGAAAGCTTTCCCCTCAAGGGGAAGCCTGCAAAGACCAAACCATTTATGGGTTGCAAGTAATGATTACGTGGCTGTCATACCAATATAAAACGCACTTGCACGCCTTATACCAAAAAAACAGGACGAAACGTCCTGTTTTTCATTTGAGTGAATATTCTTTGAATTTGTCGCCACGTTCCTCGAAGTTTTTGAAAAAGCCGTAGCTTGCCGCTGCAGGGGAAAGTAGGCACACCGAGCCTTTGGGGGTAACAGCCTTTGCTATTTTTACCGCTTCGTCCAAGGTGGGTGTGTAGTGGGCGGTGAACTTGTGCTCTATGCCTTTAAATTCATCTAAAATACGCTTGCCTGTATCGTACATGAAGATAACGTTTTTAATGTCAAAATCGGACAAAAAGCTTATAAGCGGCGAATAGTCAATGCCACGGTCCATGCCGCCTACAAGCAGCGTTCCTACATTATTAATGCTTTGGAGAGCCTGTATTGTGGTTTCGCTGCAGGTGGAGATAGAATCGTCGTAAAAGGTTATGCCGTCCTTTTCGCCTACCCTTTCAAGGCGGTGGGGCAGTGTTTTAAAGGTGGCAAGTGCTGACAAAAACTGCTCACGTGTAATGCCGTAGGGCTTTGTTGCAAGATAAGCTACAGCAATGTTATTGACATTGTGTGCACCTAAAAGGGGGCAGGTGGCATCAAGCGTAATTTCCTCGCCGTTTACGATAAATGAGGCAGGCTTGATTATAACATCACCCTTTTGGCCGAACACGGTTATATCAGAAAGGCACATTTCGCAGGGGATAACATCCTCGCCGCAGATAAGTCTGTCGCCTTCCTTTTGGTAGCGGTAGATATGCTTTTTGGCATCGAAGTATTTTTCAAAGGTGCCGTAATGGTCAAGATGCTCGGGGAAAATGTTGAGGAAAACCCCCGTATGAGGAGAAACTGTTGTGTATTCCAGCTGGTGGCTTGACATTTCCAGCACAACCGTGTCGCCATCTGACACATCTCCCTCAAAGGGAGGGATGCCTATGTTACCCAAAAGCACGGCACCCTTGCCGCATTCTTTAAGAACATGGTAAATAAGGCAGGTTGTTGTGCTTTTGCCCTTTGTGCCTGTTATGCCTATTGTTCTGTCACGGTAAACGGAAAGAAAAACCTGTGCTTGTGAATAAAGTCGGGAAAAGTCGGTAAGGGAATTTTCCTCCAAAACAATGCCCGGGCTTTTCATGATTATGTCGTATTGGTCAAGGTTTTTCTGATAATCCTTACCTGTAACGGTGATTGCATCGGTGCAGGACACCTCGTTAAGGTCACAGATTGTTATTGACTTGTAGCCGCCTGCCTTAAGAAAGGTGTTAAGGGTGCTTTTGCCCTCTCTGCCAAAGCCGAGCATGCAGACGGATTTGTCTTTGATAAGGTATCTTATATAGGAAATTAA
>JAFUJG010000139.1 GCA_017468215.1 Clostridia bacterium
ATACCTTTAATCACGAGCAAGACAAAAAGCCCGCACTTACTATTAACTATATCGCACCGGACGAAAATTCCATTTATGCTTATCTTGACTGTGCTGATGTATCAAAGGTTAAGGTTTCCAACACAACCTACAAAGCCGAAAAGAGAAAATATGCATTCCCTGCAGGCAGCTATCCCGAGGGTGAAAAATTCAGCTTTGACTTTGTGTTTGTAGACAGCTTTAAGAGTAAAGCTTCAATTACGTTCCTTGTTTACACTATGGACGAGCAGCTGTTTGAAATGGGCATGGAAAAGCTCAGAGACGAATCCTTTGAAATTGATGAATACAAGTCAACAAAGCTTAAAGGCAGCATAAATGCAAAAGAAAACGGCGTTTTCTATACCTCTATTCCTTACGAAAAGGGATGGAAACTTTATATCGATGGCGAGAGAACCGATATTGAGCCCTTGGAGGATGCGTTTATTACCGCATACCTTACAAAGGGTGAGCATGAAATCGTGCTGAAATACAGTCCCTATGGATTTACCTTGGGCGTTGTTATTTCTGTTTGTGCTCTCATAATATTTGTGCTTGCCGTTGTTATATCAAGGAGGAGAAAGAATGGATAAAATATCAATAGTAGTTCCTTGCTATAATGAGGAACTGTCACTTCCGTATTTTTACGACGAAATTATCCGCATTGCCGACCTTATGAAAAACGATGCCGAATTTGAGTTTGTTTTCGTTAATGACGGTTCAAGCGATAAAACCGTAGAAGTACTTCGTGAGCTTAACAAAAAGGACGAAAGGGTCAGATACGTTTCTTTTTCGAGAAATTTCGGCAAGGAGTCTGCAATGTATGCAGGCTTTAAGGAAACAAAGGGTAATCTTGTTGTAGTAATGGATGCCGACTTGCAGCATCCGCCCAAATTTATCCCCGAAATGTATGAGGGAATAAAGAGTGAAGGCTATGACTGCGTTGCTACCAGACGTGTAAAACGCCTTGGCGAGCCTAAAATCCGCTCCTTCTTTGCCATGAGATTTTATGATGTTATCAACGCCATCAGCGACACAAACATTGTGCCCGGTGCATGCGATTACCGTATGATGACAAGAAAAATGGTAGATGCCGTTCTTGAAATGAGCGAGGTAAATCGTTTTTCCAAGGGTATTTTCAGCTGGGTGGGATTTACTACAAAATGGATTCCCTTTGAAAACGTGGCACGTGTTGCAGGCGAAACAAAATGGTCCTTCAAGAAGCTGTTTTCATACTCTCTTGACGGTATAACCGCCTTTTCAACCACGCCTTTGCAGATTTCATCTCTTATCGGCATACTTTTCTGTATTATGGCATTTGTTTTTGGTATTGTAACCTTTGTAAAAACTCTTGTATACGGCGAGCCCGTGGCCGGTTTCCCCACACTTATGTGCGTAATATTGCTTATCGGCGGCATACAGCTTCTTATGATAGGCATTTTAGGACAATACATGTCAAAAATGTATGTTGAAACAAAGCGAAGACCAATCTATATCATCAAAGAGACAGAGAAGGATAACAAATGAAAAAATATATTGACGGAAAATTATTAAAATTTGCCCTTGTAGGAATTCTTAATACCGTGGTGGGTTATGCAATAAATTTCGTGGCACTTAATGTTTTCAGCTTAAACTTTATGCTGGCAGGTGCACTCAATTACATACCAACAAGCGTTATGAGCTTTTTCCTTAACAAGTACTTCACCTTTAAAAGTAAGGGTAACCTTAAAAAGGAAGCCCTCAGATTTGCACTCAATATTCTTATCTGCTGGGTGCTTGCATACGGTATTGCCAAGCCTTTAACCGCATTGGTTATGAGTGTAGCGCCCGAAGGCGTGTTCAGCTTTATAACAACTGTTACCTTCGGATACCTTAAGGGAACTGAGCAGATTATTGACAATGTTGCAACAATTGTCGGAATGGGTCTTTTTGTGATTTTTAATTATATAGGACAAAGATTTTTTGCCTTTAAAGACGAAGAATGAGGGATTTTTCCCTCGTTCTTTTTTTGCCTTTCAATTGACAGTAACATAAAATATTGCTATAATTAATTTACAAAAATTGGAAATGAGGGTTAGCTATGAAAAAGACAGTGACAGAAGAATTTCAGGATACTGTTGAAAAGCTCCACATCTGGAATAAAAGTATTCTTGATATTATGACCAAGCTCGAGATGTCCTCCGGAAAGATAAACCGTGCAACAGTAAAGTCAGTAACAAATTGCGGCTGTATCGAAATCAACGGAAAAAAGTCCATTATTTCATTTGAAAAAAACGAAGACGGAAGCCAGGTTAACGGCATTTTGTGTGAGGACTGCAGGGCAAATCTTGAGAGGGAAATAGGCGAGGGACTGTATTATATAGTTTCCCTTTGCAACGCATTGAATCTCAATGTTGATAAGATTATCCAAAAGGAGGTCGACAGGGTAAAAACTTTGGGGAAATATAACCTTATGTGACTTGACTGACAAAGTAAAAACGCCTATAATAAGGATAGTTTATTATGGGATGTGCCATATGAAAAAAATAGTAGATTTCATTAATGAAACTGTAATTAAAAAGGGTAGCTGTATTGTCAGTATTGACGGCAGATGCGGCAGCGGTAAAACAACCTTGGCGGAAAAGCTTGCCAAAGAGACAAAAGCAACAGTAATACACATGGATGATTTCTTTTTGCAGCCCCAACAGAGGATGGTAGAACGGCTTGCAACTCCTGGCGAAAACATTGACCACGAAAGGTTTTTGCAGGAGGTATTAAAGCCTTTAAGCCAAGGGAAAACAGCAACATATCGTCCGTTTTTATGCTCAAAGATGGATTTCGGTGACGAAATAACGGTAGCGGCACCTCACGTTGTGATTGTAGAAGGGTCGTACTCCTGCCACGAAAAGCTATGGGATTATTACGATTTGCATATCTTTGTAACAGTTGACCGCCATCTTCAGCTTGAACGTATCAGACAACGTGATGGGGCAGAGGCAATAGGTACATTTGTTGAAAAATGGATTCCTATGGAGGAACAGTACTTTAAAAAGTTCAAAATAGCAAAAAAATGTGAATTTGTCATAAAATAAGCTGCATTTTGCAGTTTATTTTTTTGGAAAATTTTTGGCGAAAAGGTATTGACAAAATGAGTTAGTTATGCTAAACTAACCAAGGAGTTAGGAAAAACTAACCGACGGGTTAGTCCCAACTTACTAAAATTACATATTGTTGTGTTTAAATTATAGGAGGCCTACTATGAATTTAACAAAGGCGATAGAGGGGCAGGAGTATATCATAAAAGATATTGTCTCTGAGGACGAGGAACTCGAAGCGTTCCTGTTTACATTGGGTTGCTACTCTGGCGAGCCAATTACAGTTATATCACACATTGCCGCAGGCTGTGTGGTAGCAATTAAAGATGGAAGATACACCATCGATAAAGCGCTTGCGGCTGCTATTTTAGTATAGGCAAAGCAAAAAAGCTGTGCCGATTGGAGGAATTTATATGAGAATTGCTTTGGCGGGTAATCCCAATTCCGGCAAAACAACAATGTATAATGCATTGACAGGTAAAAACGAAAAGGTTGGTAACTGGGCAGGCGTTACCGTTGAAAAGAGAGTTGCTTCCGTAAAAAAGAGCTTCTGCAAAAAAGAAGAAATTGTTGCAGTTGACCTTCCCGGTGCATATTCAATGTCTCCCTTTACAAGTGAAGAAAGCATCACAAGTGCATATGTTAAAAACGAAAATCCCGATGTTATTATCAACATTGTAGACGCAACAAACCTCTCCAGAAGCTTGTTTTTCACAACTCAGCTTTTAGAGCTTGGTATTCCTGTTGTTGTTGCACTTAATAAGAGTGATGTTAACGACAAAAAGCAGACAAAGATTGACACAGCAAAGCTTTCAGAAAAGCTTGGTTGCCCTGTTGTTGAAACTGTTTCAACCTCCGCAAAAGGCTTGCAGATTCTTATGGATACAGCACTTAAGGTGGCAGGTACATCTCAGAGCATAAAATACGTACAGGGCGATATTGACCTTGCAAATAAAAAAGCTGTCGAAGAAGCCGACAGAAAGAGATTTGACTTTGTAAACAAGCTTGTTGGCGAAGTTGAAACACGTAAGGTATACACAAACGAGAAGAATTTTCAGGACAAAATTGATGCTGTCCTTACAAATAAGTGGCTTGGCATCCCGATTTTCGCCGTTGTAATGTGGATAGTATTTTATATTTCACAGACAACTCTCGGCACCTGGATTGCCGAAGGCTACGAGTTCGAATCCGGCTTGGCAATTCCCGGTCTTGTTACATTAATCGAAATGTTCGGTGGCGTTGTAGAGGGGTGGATGGAAGGAACAGCACCTATTTTGCAGACTATCGTTGTTAAAGGTATTATCGGCGGCGTTGGTGCAGTTGTAGGTTTCCTGCCTCTTGTAATGGTTATGTACTTCCTGCTGGCACTTTTGGAAGACTGCGGTTATATGGCACGTGTAAGCGTTGTTCTTGACCCCATCTTCAAGAGAGTTGGTCTTTCTGGTAAATCCATTATCCCCATGATAATCGGTACAGGTTGTGCAATCCCCGGCATTATGGCTTGCCGTACTATCCGTGACGAAAGAGAAAAGAGAGCAACCGCTATGTTGACTCCGTTTATTCCTTGCGGTGCTAAGATTCCTGTTATTGCACTTTTTGCAGGTGCGTTTTTCCCGGGTAGTAACTGGGTTGCTCCTGTAATGTATTTTGCAGGTATCGTACTTATTCTGAT
>JAFUJG010000140.1 GCA_017468215.1 Clostridia bacterium
CAACGCCTGAAGCCCTGCCTCCTCACGCATATTGCAAAGCCTTAAAAGGTTAGCCTCGATTATATATCTGGGCATGGTCATATATTTTGCCTTTGAGTAGGTTTCCGACAAAATATTTACCGCAAAAATAGCTTTATCCACGCCCATTTTATCTGCCGCAGGAAGCATAGCCTCCCAGTCCTCGTCGTTTTCATTTATGGGCTTTTTGCGTGTTATGGCATAAATCATAATATCACGGAAGCCCTTTATAACCGCTTCTGTGAAGGGGTTAAGGTTTCGTCCCGAGGAGGATATTTCCTCAATTATATCCAGCACCTCGGCACCGTTGTTTTCTGCCACCGCCAGACAAAGCCTTGCAACGCTTTTCTTTTCGCCAAAGCCTAAAAGCGAACGGACATAATCCGTATCTACAACCTTGCCTGCCGAAATACACGGCTCCAGAATGCTCAGTGCATCACGGAGAGAGCCGTCTGCCGCCTCGGCAACCATGCGGAGAGCCTCGGGTTCAATCTGTATCATTTCAGCCTCGCAGATTTCGTCAAGGCGTGCATATATATCTTTTTTTGTAATCTTGTTAAAGTCAAACCTTTGACAACGAGAGGATATTGTGTCTAAAATTTTGTTTGCCTCTGTTGTGGCCAAAACAAACTTAACATGTGCAGGAGGCTCCTCCAAAAGCTTCAAAAGTGCGTTGAAAGCATCCTTACTGAGTGCGTGCACCTCGTCTATGATGTACACCTTATACTTCACGCTTGCCGCTGCATAGTTTGCCTCGTCACGAAGCGAACGGATATTTGCCACACCGGAGTTGCTTGCTGCGTCAATCTCCACAACGTCCATAATACTGCCCGACAAAATACCCTTACAGCTTTCACATTCGTTACAGGGATTGCCGTCCTTATTGTTTGTACAGTTTATGGCTCTGGACAAAATCCTTGCGGTCGAGGTCTTGCCTGTACCTCTGGAGCCGCAGAAAAGGAATGCGTGACCCACATTGTTGGAGCTGACCTCGTTTTTAATTGTCTGTGCCACATGCCTCTGACCAACTATGTCGTCAAAGGTAAGGGGTCTCCATCTTCGGTACAATGCCTGATACTCCATATGTCACTCCGTTCCAATGAACAATTAATAAAAAATAATTAATAATTATCGAAAAAATTCCGTATACGGAATTTCTCCTGAATTATTCACTATTCATTATTCACTATTCATTTAATTTTCTCCGAAAATTTAAAAAGCCGTACACCCCAAAATCGATATGCAATCATATGCGGCACTCCTGCAGTTAGCTCGAATCGGGCGACCTTGCGGCACACAACCGTTACCGCTTATTGCTGCTCTGTTCCCAGCCTGACAAGGTTCACGGGCGACTGTTGCGCAAGACCCGACTGTCAACACCACTTACAGTTTCCTGCCATACAAAATACATACCTCAATTGGGGAATTAGCCCCCGCTATAGCGGATTGCGGATACAGGGCACCGCTGCCTCCCCGGTTAGTACGACTTCATTATTATACACTATATTTTCGTATTTATCAATACTTTTTTTCAAAAACGCTCCTCAAAGAAGTAGCTGTCGTCCTCTACATCCCAGATATACTTTTTTCGTTCTTCTCTTTCTCTTACCTTCTCCATAACAATAAGAAAACCGTCCGTAATAATAAATTCTTCATTTCTCTGTGTTTTCATAAAATCGTCCCCTTTCTTTGTCTTAATTTTACCCCATCCCCTGTCCCATAAAAAGGACACTATTTCCTGTTTGACAAAAAGTTTTATTCCTGTTATAATAACCTTCGGCAAATTTTAAACGAGGTGATTTCATGGAAAATATTAAAGAAAATAAAATGGGCTCCATGCCCATAAATAAGCTTTTATTGTCATTGAGCCTTCCCATGATTGCATCAATGCTTGTGCAGGCACTTTACAACATTGTAGACAGCGTGTTTGTATCCTGGTACAACGCCGATGCATTTACAGCAGTTTCCCTTGCCTTTCCTCTGCAAAATCTTATGATAGCTTTTGCAACTGGCACAGGCGTAGGTATAAATGCTCTTTTATCCAAAAGCCTTGGCGAAAAAAACTTCGGCCGTGCAAACAGAGCCGCTAACAACGGCATTTTTATCTCGCTGGTGCACTATGTTATATTCCTTTTGGTGGGAATTTTTGGTGTAAAAGCGTTTTTTATGGCACAGTCCGGCGATGCTGAAGTAATAAACTACGGCATACAGTATGCTTCTGTCTGCCTTATCGGTTCAATAGGTGTTTTCACACAGATAACCACCGAAAGACTGCTTCTTGCAACAGGCAAGTCTGTTTTATCTATGGTTACCCAGCTTTCGGGTGCAATCATTAACCTTATTATGGACCCCTTGCTTATTTTTGGCTACGGTCCCTTCCCTGAGATGGGTGCGGCAGGTGCAGCCTTGGCAACAGTGCTCGGACAGATTTTTGCAGCAGGCATAGGCATTTTCCTTAACGTACGCTATAACAAGGAAATCCACGTAACCTTCCGCAATTTCCGCCCCGACGGCAGTGTTATAAAGCGGATTTATGCTGTAGGGCTTCCCTCTACAATTATGGCTTCCATAACAAGTGTTATGACCTTCGGTATAAACAAAATCCTTACCACCTTCCCCACAATTGTAAACCAGGCACAGTCTGTTTTTGGTGCATATTACAAGCTCCAGAGCTTTATCTTCATGCCTATATTCGGTCTTAACAACGGTATGGTGCCTATTATTGCCTTTAACTACGGTGCAAAAAAGCCCGACAGAATGAAAAAGACCATCCTCCTTGCAATTGTATATGCAATGAGCATTATGTTCCTGGGCTTTTTAGCGTTTACCTTTATTCCCGAAATACTTTTGGGCTTTTTCAACACCGATACCACCTTGGGCGTGCCTGCCTTTCGTGCAATAAGCCTCAGCTTTATCTTTGCAGGCTTCTGCATTATAACAGGCAGCGTTCTGCAGGCTGTGGGCAACGGCTTTATGAGCATGTGCACATCAATTGTCCGTCAGCTGGTTGTGCTTTTGCCTGTGGCGTTTCTTCTGTCGCTTACAGGTGATGTAAATCTTGTGTGGTTCTCCTTCCCCATTGCGGAGATTGCATCTGTTATTATGAGTGCAATTTTCCTCCGCCATGTTTACAAAACAGTAATTAAACCCTTGTATAATTAAAAAAGAAGCGTGTCACGTGACACGCTTCTTTTTTTAACAATGTAATTTTTCTTATTTGGTTTTTCTTACAAAAATAATCTTGAAAAGGGTTCTTATCAAGGGCTGAATGAAAAACAGCTGGCTGAAAAATGCAAAGGGGAAGTTGAAGCATACAAGCTCTAAGAAATTTGCAACAAATGTAAACACGTTAAAGCCCATGTAGTAGGGATAGTAAATAATTGCCGCAAGAAAGCTCATTGCAGGGCACATAAGTCCTACGGTTGCACAAATAATGGCTGTTTCAAAAAGCACACCATGTGTTTCACGAGGGTTAAAAACCTTACATGCCAGCTTAAAGGACAAGGGGCTTCCCATGAAAATTTCAAGAGTATACGCAAGTACAAATTCCAGCAGCACTACTGCCCAGATGGGGCAAGGTGTACCGAACATCTGCACGCCGCCCATTGCGTTCACCGCACGGAGCACGCTTGTTTCGCCCGTGAGGCTCATGAACAGGTCACCGTTCACAACATAAAGCGAATAAAAAACATAAGCATGAACAGTTACAATAACCGTCATCAACGCAAAAGCGCAGCGCTGAAACTGATTTTGAGGCATAAAAACCTTCCTTTCTGCACAAAAAAACACATGCTGCCCCTCACGTAAAACAATCACATTCCGTAATCAGATTTACGTGCATGGCACTACATGTGTCTATGTGTCTTTTGTATTAAAATTTTACTGTCAGATTATAACATTTATCTTTAGAAAAAGTCAACAAATATTTCTTTAATTTTATCCAAATTTTATCTACTATTTTCTTGAAATCGACACTTTTTTATGATAAAATAATTTGGGTTTTTAAGAACCCCCTACATTTTTTGAAAGAAGGCGTATCACATGGCTAACGCAAAAGGCGGTTGGCGTACTAACAAGTGGATAAGAGCAGCTATTCCTGCGCTTTTACTCCATTGTAGTATTGGTACAGTTTATTGTTGGTCACTTTTCAGCAGGGAAATCGGCGAGCACATTGGTTTTCCTAAGGGCGCTACAGAATGGGCATTCTCCCTTGCAATTTTCTTCTTGGGTATGTCTGCCGCATTTTTAGGCAACATTGTTGAAAAGGATATTCACAAGTCCTCGCTTATCGCAACAATCTGCTTTGCAGGCGGTATGGCAGGCACAGGTTTCTTTATCTGGTACGGCGGATTACATAAGGGCAGCTTGCTCGCACTTATCGGTATTTATGTATGCTACGGGTTTATCATGGGCGTAGGCCTTGGTACAGGCTATCTTTCCCCTGTTAAAACGCTTATGCTTTGGTTCAGCGACAGAAAAGGTCTTGCAACAGGTCTTGCAGTAGCAGGCTTTGGTGCGGCAAAGGCTATCGCCAGTCCTATTATGAAGTGGATGCTTGGTACTCCTGTTGAAGTTAACGGTGTCACAGACTATGTAGGTCCTTTTGGCGGCGGTGCTGTTTATAAGATGTTTTTTGTTCTTGCAGCCGTTTACTTTGTAATGATGTTTGTAGGACATCTTCTCTTAAAGAAGCCCGACAGCTGGCACGAGCCCGCAAGCGGCGAAGCAAAGCCCTCTATCATGTCTGTACTTAAGATGAAGCCTATGACAAACTATATCGGCATCTGGCTTATGTTCTACCTTAACATTACATGCGGTCTTGCCCTTATCAGCCAGGAAAAAGCTATTTTCCAGTCTTTGGGTGTTACAGCTCTCATTGCAGGCGGTTATGGTACACTCTCCACAATTTCCGCAGTATTCAATGCAGGCGGCAGACTTGGTTTCTCCGCAGCAGCAGATAAGATGAAGGACAGAAACACAGTATTCAAGCTTATCTTTGTTATCTCAATCGTTCTTACAGCAGCGGTTGTTCTCACCAGCGGTATTATCGAAGGTGCAACAAGCATTCCTTTAGGAATTCTCGTTCTTGCTCTTATCATGATGGTTAACGCAGGCTACGGCGGCGGCTTTAGTAACGTACCCACACTTCTTAGTGACCACTACGGAATGAGCAGTATCAGTGCAATCCATGGTATTACACTTTCCGCATGGGGTTTTGCAGGTTTAACAGGTAACCAGCTTGCATCCTTTATCGTATCTAAATCCGCTACAAGCGAAGCAGGCTATCAGAACGTTCTTTATGTAACACTTGTTCTTTACATAGTTGCTCTGCTTCTCAGCTTGTTCTTCGTTAAGAAAAGCGAAAACACAGGCGAAGTGCCTGAGCACTAAAATAATAAAAAAGTCACGCATTGCGTGACTTTTTTGTTGCTCAATTTGAAAAACGTAGGACCGGCACCCTCCACAGAGTTGAAAATCCTGAATGTAGGGACCGGCACCCTCGACGGTCCTTTTAAAATAAAAAAGCACTTACTTCCGTAAGTGCTTTTTTGGCGGAGAGAAAGAGATTCGAACTCTTGAACGGGTATTAACCGTTACACGATTTCCAGTCGTGCGCCTTAGACCAACTCAGCCATCTCTCCAGGTCACTCCGTTATTATAACTGCGTCAGTCTGAAATGTCAAGCACTTTTTTCGATTTTTTTCAAATTTTAAATCAGAAGTGGCCGTATCTGTCGATATCTTCTCTGTCCAATGCCCTCTGCAGTGCAAGGTTTATTCCGTTTGCAATTATCCTTGCACTTTGGCTTGATAAGGAGTCCACATCCTTTGGGGTTACCACCATATCGGCGTTCATGGGCTCCATCCGCTTGTAGGTTTCAAAAAAGGTGTGTATCTCATCCTCATCTGCCCCTGTTGCCTCCATTGCATCAAGGGCAACTGTTACGGCATCCACCACCATGGGCACACCTATGGCAATAACCTTAACACCCAAGGTTTTCTCGCTCAGCTCCTTGCGGTTATTGCCCACACCGCTTCCGGGGTTTATCCCTGTATCGGCAATCTGTATTGTTCTGCCAAGACGTGACATGCTTCTGGATGCAAGAGCATCTATGGCAATAACCGTATCGGGCTTGGTCTTTTCAATAACGCCACGCACAATTTCGCTTGTTTCAATGCCCGTAAAAGCCATAACCCCCGGCGAAAGTGCACTCACACTTCTCACGCTTTCGTCCACCTCGTCAGGCATAATTTCTTTTATATGCCGTGTAACAAGCAGGTTTTTTACGCATTTTGGTCCTATGGAGTCTGCGGTTATGTGCTCATTGCCCAAGCCCACCGCCAGAACAGAGGCATTTTCTTCTATATTAAGTATGTCGCCCAGCTCCTTTGCCACGCACATACAAGCCTCCTCGTACTCGTCACGGTCATTTTCCGACAAATCTCTCACGGTTATGGTTACATAATTGCCGCAGGGCTTTCCCACCCTTTCTGCCGCATCCGGGCTTTTTATTCTTATTCTGTCAATACGGATTCTGTCTTTTTCCTCGGTTTCACTTTCTATTCCCGCTATGCTTTCCTCTTGCATGCCTGTCGCCTCAACGGCAAGGTCTGTTCTTACCTGCATAAAATTCCTCCTGATACGTTTTATTTTTATTATTACCAAATTTCATTGACTTAGCAATTATTCTCATGTAAAATATAATTGTATAAATATTATTTAGGGGGATTTTATATGGAAAAACGTATTGCAGTAATAGATTTAGGCTCCAACTCCGTCAGGATGACCATAAATCTCCTACATGACAACGGCGAATGGGACGTTGTTCTTAAAAAGCGTTCAACTGTCCGCCTTTGCGAAGGCATGGGCATTGATAAGGTTTTAAAGGAAGACGCCATGTGCCGTGTTATTGATGCACTTAAGGATTTTTGCGTGCTCGCTAAGATTGACTCCTGCCAGACCATAGTTGCAATTGCAACTGCGGCTGTACGCAACGCTGTCAACCGTGACATCTTTATCGAAAGGGTATACCGTGAAACAGGTATCCGCTTTGATATTATCTCAGGCGAGGACGAGGCTTACTATAGCTATCTTGCAGTAACAAAGTCTTTCCCTGTTAAAAACGGTCTTGTTTTTGACACAGGCGGCGGCTCAACAGAGCTTATACTTATCAAGAACGGCCACATGGTGCACTCTGCAAGTGTTCCTTTAGGAGCAGTTATGCTTACCGAAGCCTTCAAGGGGCGTAGCCAGGCAGAGCTTTACCGCCATGTTGTTATTACTCTTGGCTCAATTGACTGGATTGACGAGGCAGTTGGCTGCGACCTTTACGGTGTAGGCGGCAGTGCCAAAACAATGGGCACGCTCGCACTTAAGGAATTAAAGAGCGTTGACGAAATTCACGGTACCGCTATAACCTATTCGAAGGTTTCTTCAATTTATCAGAAGGTTTACTCCACTCCCATGTCACTCAGGCAGAATATTCCCGGCATGGAAAAGAGCCGTGCCGATATTATTCTTGCAGGCATTATGCCCATGAAGGCACTTATGGACATGCTTGGCAGCAAAAAATGCACAGTATGCTCACACGGTGTAAAGGAAGGCGTATTTTTCAGAGTGCGTGATGAAATACTTAAGAATGAGTGGGAAAAGAAATGAGCCTTAATATCGTTCTTCATGAGCCTGAAATTCCGCAGAACACAGGCAACATTGCACGTACCTGTGCGGCAACAGGTGCAAAATTGCACATTATAAAGCCCATGGGCTTTGAAATCGACGACAAAAAGTTAAAAAGAGCAGGCCTTGACTACTGGCATATGCTAAGTATCACCTACTACGAAAATTTAGAGGATTTCTTTTCAAAAAATCCGGATGCAAATTTTTATCTTTGCACAACAAAAGCTCCCCACACCTATGCCGAAGCACAGTTCAAGGATGAGGACTACCTCTTTTTCGGTAAGGAAACAAAGGGACTTCCCGAAGCTTTGCTCTCGGCAAACCTTGACAGATGCATCCGTATTCCCATGGTAGCAGATGCCAGAAGCCTCAATTTGTCAAACTCTGTGGCAATTGTTGTGTACGAGGCTCTGCGTCAGACAAATTATTTTAACCTTATGGAAAAATCAAACTATTTGACATTGATTAATTAGAAAGGAAGTATATTATGCTTATCGTTAATTCTGAAAATTATACCGAGGAAGTGTTGAACTCTCCCATCCCTGTAGTGGTTGACTTTTTCGCCACATGGTGCGGTCCCTGCCGTATGCTCTCTCCCGTGCTCGAATCCGTAGCAGAGGATTACGAGGACAAGGTTAAGTTCGTTAAATTAGACGTTGACGATGCTCCCGATATTGCACGTGAATACTCCGTTATGAGCATCCCCACCCTTATCATTATTAAAAACGGTGAAGAAGTTGCCAAAAACGTTGGTGCAATGGGTGCCGAAGCATTAGAAGAATGGATTGATGAAAATATTTAAGGAGCAGACAAATGAAAAAAATACTCTCACTTATTATTTCGGCGGTTTTAATCCTTGGGTTAACTGCCTGCGGAACAGCTTCCGCTACATACACAATCGGTATTCTGGAATATTCCTCTCACGAGGCTCAATCCCTTGCAGTGCAAGGCTTTATTGACGTATTAACCGAAAAACTCGGGACAGACGTGGCTTTTGACCGTCAGCACGCATCGGGCGATGCAAACAGTGCAACACTTATTGCAAATAACTTTGTCACAAAAAATGTTGACCTTATTTTAGCAGACAATACTCAGTCCTTGCAGATTGCATCCTCTGCCACAGCCGTAACCCCTGTTCTGGGCGCAGCCGTTACAGACTACGCTCATGCTCTTGACCTCGGACCCGGCAATTCTGCAACAGGTATCAATGTTTCCGGCACAAGCGACCTTGCCACCATCGAGGCACAGGCTGATATGATTTTAGAGCTGTTTCCCGGCATTGACAAGGTTGCTATTTTGTACTGTTCTTCCGAGGTTAATTCCGAATACCAGGCATCTAAGATGGTTTCGTATCTTTTCCAAAAAGGCGTTTTATGTAACGAATTTATTTTTACAGACTCTAACGACCTTGCTTCTTTGGTAGGTTCTGCTTGCGATGCAGGCTACAAGGTTATTTTCACCCCCACCGACAACACAGTAGCAGAGTGTGCTCAGATTGTTGATAACATCTGCCGTGAACGTAAGGTTGCCGTTATAACAGGCGAAAAGGGTATTTGCAAGGCTTGCGGTCTGGCAACTCTTTCAATTGATTATTATGCTCTCGGCAGGAAAACAGGTGAAATGGCGTACAAAATCCTTGTTGAAGGTGCCGACATTACACAAATGCCCATAGAATATGACGAAAACTGCACAAAATTGTACAATGCAGAAATTGCCCAGGCACTTGGGGCAAACATCCCGGAAGATTATATTCCTATTGAATAATTTCACCGCATCGCAAATTTTTATTGCGATGCGGTATTTTTATCAGAAATTTTTTGGTGATTTTTCAATTTACCAAATTTATTTGTTTTCTCGCTAAATTTTTACTTATTTTTTATCATAAAGGTTGACATTTTCCCCCGAAAGTTTTATACTATATTCAATATCTTTTTAAAGGAGACGATACAATATGAAAAAGTTTTTAGCACTTGCTTTGGCATTGGTTATGTGCTTTGCCATGGCAGCATGCGGCACACCCGCAGTTGAAGAAACACCCACAGACGCAACAGAAGCAGCAACTACATATAACGTTGGTATCTGCCAGCTCGTTCAGCACGTTGCTCTTGACGCAGCTACACAGGGCTTTAAGGATGTCCTTACAGAAAAGCTCGGCGACAAGGTAGTTTTTGACGAACAGAACGCTTCCGGTGACTCTAACGCTTGCTCCACAATCGTTAACAAGTTTGTTTCTGACGAAGCAGACCTTATCCTTGCAAATGCAACACCTGCTCTCCAGGCGGCTGCTGCAGCTACAATGACAACTCCCATCCTTGGTACATCTATTACAGAATATGGTGTAGCACTCGAATGTGAAGTAGTTGACGGCGTAGTTCCCGGTAACATTTCCGGTACAAGCGACCTTGCTCCTCTTGATGCACAGGTTGAAGTTCTTGTAGAGCTTTTCCCCGAAGCAAAGAAGGTTGCACTTCTTTACTGCTCCGCAGAAGCTAACAGTAAGTTCCAGGTAACAGAAGTTGCTAAGTACCTCGAAGCTAAGGGTATCGAATCTAAGGAATTTGCATTTGCAGACTCTAACGACCTTGCTCAGGTAACAGAAGCAGCTTGTGCATATGCAGATGTTATCTACGTTCCCACAGACAACACAGTAGCGTCCTCCACAGGCGTTATCGACGGTATCTGCCGTCCCAAGAAGATGCCCGTTGTTGCAGGCGAAGAAGGTATCTGTAAGGGTTGCGGTGTAGCAACACTTTCTATCGACTACTATAAGCTCGGTCGTGTTACAGGCGAACAGGCTTATAGAATCCTTGTTGAAGGCGAAG
>JAFUJG010000141.1 GCA_017468215.1 Clostridia bacterium
GAGGTACAGCCTGTACCGCCGCAGACAAGCACATCATACTTTACGCCTGCATCGCCAACTTCACCAAGACGCATTGCAAGAGTAGGTCTGATTTTATCACGTAATGCTTTAAGTTCTTCTAATGTTCTCACACTTACACCTCCATATACTTGTCAAGAATGCCCTGCACATCGTCAACAGTAAGTCTGCCGTAAACGTCGTCGTTAACTGTTACAACGGGAGCAAGACCGCAGGCGCCTACACATCTTGTAGCGCCAAGTGAGAATTTACCGTCGGGTGTACATTCACCCACGTCAATACCCAAAAGCTCCTTGAACTTATCTAAAATGTCACCGCTGCCCTTAACGTAGCAAGCAGTACCAAGGCATACGCCAATTTCGTATTTACCCTTGGGGTTAAGTGAGAACTGTGCGTAGAATGTAACTACGCCATAAACCTCTGCCAAGGAAATGCCCAAGCCTTCAGCAATGATGGATTGAACCTCGATGGGCAGATAGCCGTAAACTTCCTGAGCTTCGTGCAAAACGGGGATAAGTGCACCCTGCATATCCTTATGCGCTGCAATTATCTCTCTGAGCTTTGCTTCCTGCTCGGGTGTTCCGTTAAACGGAATTGTCGGTTTCTTATTCATTATTCTACCTCCTGTCAGTTTTTTGCCCTGATTTTCTACGAGACATACTCATATAGATTAATTATACAAAAAAAATGTGCAAAAAGCAAGTTCTTTTGCACATTTTTAATAATAAATAATTGTATTTTACGACAATTTATGTCACGATAAGGCTTCGTCGATTGCAGCAGCCGCCACTTTGCCTGCACCCATTGCAAGGATAACCGTTGCCGCACCTGTTACCGCATCGCCGCCTGCGTAAACCATATCACGGCTTGTTAAGCCTGCCTCGTTTACGATAATACCGCCTCGCAAGTTCACTTCAAGACCCTCTGTTGTGCTCTTTATAAGGGGGTTGGGGCTTGTGCCTATGCTCATGATAACAGCATCGCAATCCACGGTGCACATTGCACCTTCCTTGGGGATGGGCATTCGTCTGCCCTTTTCGTCTGCTTCGCCAAGCTCCATTTCCTGGCAAAGCATGCCCTTTACCCAGCCCTGTTCATCACCTAAAATTTCAACAGGGTTTGTGAGCATCTTAAAGTTGATGCCCTCCTCCATGGCGTGCTCAACTTCTTCCCTTCTTGCAGGAAGCTCTGCCTCGGTACGTCTGTAAACGATTGTTACATCGCTGCCCAGTCTCTTTGCACATCTTGCGGCATCCATTGCAACGTTACCGCCGCCCACAACGCATACCTTTTTCGCCTTGTAGATAGGGGTGGAGCTGCCTTCCTCATATGCCTTCATAAGGTTAATACGTGTGAGAAATTCGTTGGCAGAAAATACACCGTTAAGGTTTTCGCCCGGTATGTTCATAAACCTGGGAAGTCCTGCACCGCTTCCTACAAACACAGCCTCAAAGCCGTATTCTGCCATAAGCTCGTCGATAGATAAAACCTTGCCTATTACCATGTTTGTTTCGATTTTAACCCCAAGTGCCTTTAAGGTGTCGATTTCCTTCTTAACAATGCTCTTGGGAAGACGGAACTCGGGAATACCGTACACAAGTACGCCGCCTGCAACGTGAAGTGCCTCGAAAACGGTTACCTCATAGCCTTTCTTTGCCAAATCACCTGCACAGGTAAGCCCCGAGGGACCACTTCCTATAACAGCCACCTTGTGACCGTTTGTGTCGGGCTTATTAACCACAACATTTTCCTGTGCGTTGTGCCAGTCGGCAACAAACCTTTCAAGCCTGCCTATAGCCACAGCCTCGCCCTTTATGCCACGCACGCATTTACTTTCGCACTGGCTCTCCTGAGGGCATACTCTGCCGCATACCGCAGGAAGTGAGCTTGACTGACTGATTATCTCATATGCCCCTGCAAAATCGCCCTGGGAAACTCGGGCAATAAATTCGGGAATATGTATTTTAACAGGACAGCCCTCAACACAGGGCTTGTTTTTACAGTTAAGGCATCGTTGTGCCTCGTCAATTGCCATTTCGGCACTGTAGCCAAGTGCAACCTCAGAAAAGTTTTTGTTTCTTACATTTGCATCCTGAGAAGGCATGGGGTTTTTAGTTAATCTCATATTAGGCATGATATATTCACATAACCTTTCTGCCACAAATTATAATCAATTTTCAAACTACAGCCTTGCTGTGGCAGACAAGGTGTATAATGTGAATAGGGTCCATGTGCGTTTTTGCCATAGGCAAAATTCTCGCACGGACATAAAATCCGCCGGAGGCAGGTTGAGTGACTTGTCACTCAACCTCCTTTTTGTAAAGGTTGCACTCTCTTTCTCTTTCGCCCTGTTCGAAGGTTTTATATGTTCCGCTACGCTTGATAGCCTCGTCAAAGTCAACCTCATGGCCGTCAAATTCGGGTCCGTCAACACAGGCAAACTTAACTTTGCCGCCTACTGTAAGCCGGCAGCCGCCGCACATGCCTGTACCGTCCACCATAATGGGGTTCATGCTTACAATTGTTTTAACATTGTAC
>JAFUJG010000142.1 GCA_017468215.1 Clostridia bacterium
AGCTTGTTAACCGAAGCAGTAACCTTTGCCTTACCTTCTCGGGAAGCGGAAATGACGGTTGCCAGGCAACACAGGGAGCATACACAGGCGACAACGAGCTTTGGGATATAACCTGTATGACGGGCGAGCTTTTCAGCGACAAATTTACGGTTTCATTTTCCGACGGAAAATCTGAGGCAGGTACCGTCAGTGTAAGTGCAAAGGCAAAAAACTCCGGCACCTATTCTGTTATCTGTGCCTTTTATAACGACAGAGGTGTTCTCATCTCTACACTGACCCGGGATGTACCCCTTACGGCAGGCGAAGAAGTGACAGTGGAATTTGACAAGGTTGCAGATTGCTACAAATCATATGTGTACTGCTGGAATGAAAAAACCTTGACTCCATTATCCAAAAAATGTGTAATAAACTGATACATTATACATGAATAAATGCATATTTTTAAAAATACACCGATTTTTTAATAAGTCGGTGTATTTTTATTGAAAAAATATTGATTTATTCGTTTATAAAGTGTATAATTATTCATAGAATGTATTAAAGGGGGTTCCCCATGAAAATAGCAATATTATCAAACGTAATAAAATCAAATCCTACCGAGGCGGCACGTGCCTTTTTAGAGGTAGTAAAAGACGAATGCGAAATATTTATCGCTAATGAGCTTAAGGGGATTATCCCCGCTAAGGAGTACTATACCGACGATGAGCTTTTCAAAAAGGCTGATGTGGCGGTGGTGTTCGGCGGCGACGGCACCACGCTTTCTGCCGCACGCAGAGCCGCACCCTTTAATGTACCTGTATTAAGTATCAACACAGGGCATTTAGGCTTTCTTGCAACGGTAAGTGCACAGGATGCAAAAAAAGCGGCAGAGGCTCTTTTAAAGGATAACCTTACCCTTTCCGAGAGAACAATGCTCTCTGTCAGCGTAAAGAAGGAAAACGGAGAAGCTTTTAATGCATACAGCCTTAATGATGCAGTTATCAGCCGTTCTTCCGGTAAACTCTGCAAGCTGAACGTTTTCTACAACGGAAGCTTTGCTCAGGAGTGTCGCTCCGACGGTGTAATTGTTTCCACTCCTACAGGCTCTACTGCATATTCCCTCTCCTGCGGCGGTCCCCTTGTTATGCCCGGGCTTGATTTGTTTATCATATCGCCCATATGCCCTCATTTTTTAGGTTCAAGGCCTATGATTGTTCCCTCCGACGAAACAATTGAGATAAAGCTTACGGGAGATTGCACAGAAGCACTCCTTTCAACCGACGGCATCAGTAACTATACGATTTCGCCCAAGGATACCGTTACAATTTCAAAGGCGCCCTACAAGGCAAAGCTTTTAACATTAAAAGAACAAAACTTTTTTAACCTGGTAAGACAAAAACTTACTCTTATGTGAAAGGGAAAATGAAATGAGAATAGAAAGACAAAACACTATACTTCAGCTTATAAACGATTATCAGATTGAGACACAGTATGACCTTACCGAAGCCTTGAAAAACCGTGGCTTTGAAGTAACCCAGGCAACCGTTTCCAGAGATATAAAGGAGCTCAGGCTTGTAAAAAAGCAGTCTGACAGCGGAAAGAGCATTTACACAAAAAATTCCGATTCTGCTTTTTCGGACTTTGATTCACGCTTTGCAATCATTTTCCGTCAGTGCGTTATAAGCATTGAATATGCGGTAAATAATATCGTAATCAAAACTCTGCCCGGTATGGCGCAGGCTGCCGGTGCTGCCATTGACTCCATGGCACTTGCGGAGGTTGTAGGCTCTATCGCAGGTGACGATACCGTTATGATGGTTGTCAGAAGCGAAGAAAGTGCAAGAAAACTGGTTTACAAACTGCGTAATATGACAGAGTAATCCCTTAGTTAAGGAAGATAGATATGCTTATAAATTTATCCATAAATAATGTAGCCGTTATTGAAAAGGCAACAGCTGACTTTTCAGATGGTTTTAACATATTAACAGGTGAAACAGGTGCCGGTAAAAGCCTTCTTATTGATTCGCTCTCAATGGTGCTTGGTATGCGTACCAGCCGTGAGCTTATCCGTACAGAAGCAGACTACGCATCTGTAACAGCTCTTTTTTCACCATGTCCTGACTTTTCTGATTTAGACATAGACCCCGAGGAAGACGGAAGCATCCTTCTTTCACGCCGTATCTATGCCGACGGCAGGAACATATGCAAAATCAATTCTGCCACTGTGCCCCTTTCAACACTGCGTCAGGTTGGCGAAAGGCTTGTAACTATCCACGGTCAGCACGACAACATTTCGCTTTTCAAGCATTCGTACCATTTGTCGCTGTTGGATGAATATGCGAAAAACGAACAGCTTCTTTGCGAGTATAAATCAGCATACAAGAAAATGCTGGATGCAAAGGATAAGCTGGAAGGCATGAAAAAAAGCGAAAGTGAGAGAGAAATGCAGAAGGATACGCTCTCCTTCCGTATTGAAGAAATCAAAAAAATCAGCCCTGAAAAGGACGAGGATGTGTCACTTGCCTCACGCCGTGATGCACTGAGGAATTATTCCTCAGTTATGGCAAACCTTCAGAGTGCCTCCGAGGCACTTTCGTCACAGGGCGGTGCAAAGGATGCACTTTATGCCTCCATGCGCAATTTAGACAGTGCTTCTTCCATGGATTTGTCCCTTGAGCCCATAAAGGAGCAGATTACTGACTTATACTACGCCTGCGAGGATGCGGCTTCGGAAATAGCCGGCTTTATCTCACGCATGAGCTTTTCTCCCGGTGAGCTTGACGAAATTGAGGAAAGGCTTGACGCAATTACCAGACTTAAGAAAAAGTATGGTCCCACCCTTGATGCTGTTCTGGAAAACCTCAACACCTGGGAGGAGGAATACGGCTCGCTTTTATTCTATGATGATAACCTTTCTGCTTTGGAAAATTTGGTTTGTGAAGCAACCGAGGAAATGCTCCGTGCAGGAAGGGCACTTTCAGCATCCAGACAAAAGGCTGCCCAAGCTCTTGAAAAGGCTGTAACAGACGAGCTTGCCTTTCTTGATATGCCAAAATGCATTTTCCGTGTTAACCTTACAGAGGACGAGCCTTCTTCCAAAGGACTTGAAAATGCTGAATTTTTATTGTCAACTTCTCCTTCTGAGGAGCCTAAGCCTCTTTCACGCATTGCTTCGGGTGGTGAAATGAGCAGAATAATGCTGGCATTGAAATCGGCTCTTGCAGACTGCGACGATGTTGGAGTTCTCCTGTTTGACGAAATCGATGCAGGTGTTTCGGGCAGAGCCGCAGCAAAGATTGCAGAAAAACTTAACAACTTGTCAGCTAACCGACAGATTATATGCATTACGCATCTTCCGCAGCTGGCATCCAGGGCAGATTGCCATCTTCTTATTGAAAAGGATACCTCAACCGACACCTTTACCACATCGGTAAGCCTTCTTGATAAAGAAGGAAGGGTGGACGAAATTGCACGCCTCATAAGCGGCGACAATATTACCCCCGCTGCACGTGAAGCGGCAAAGGATATGCTCAAAAACAACTAAAAGGGTGAACGCAATGAAAAAGTACGGCGAAATTATTTCCGTCGACGGCACAAATACCGTAATAAGGGTTTATAAAGAGAAAGGCGATGAGGGTGTTCCCACGGCACTTACAGTTAACGCAAAGGCTGATTTTGCCTGCAGCGTGGGGGACCTTGTAGCCTTTGACATGAACATGACCTTGTTCTTTATGTCCACCTTTTCGGGGTATCTTCTCCCCTTTGCATTTGCGTTTGTCACATACTATGTTACAAGGCTTTTCACCCCAAACCTTAAAATTACACAATCGGTGTTTCTTCTTTCTCTTGCACTCTGCTACATATTGGCGTCACGCATAGCAGATGCCCCCTTGTTCAAAAAAATAACACTTTGCACCGTAACCGAAATTATAGAAGAATAAGTATTTAAAAAGGAACGAGTTACCAATGGTAACTCGTTCCTTTTTATTATTCTGTTAAATCTTCGGATTTATTTTCTCTTTCTGCAATTTTTTCACGGATTTTTGCTTCTATCTCTGCAGAAATTTCGGGATTTTCAAGGATAAACTGCTTTGCATTTTCTCTGCCCTGTCCTATCCTCATATCGCCATATGCAAACCATGCACCGCTTTTCTGGATAACTCCCAGAAGAACACCCATGTCAACCATGCTGCCTTCCCTTGAAATACCCTTGCCGTACATCATGTCGAATTCGGCTTCCTTAAAGGGAGGAGCAACCTTATTTTTAACAATTTTTACCCTTGTGCGGTTACCCACAAATTCGCTGCCGTTTTTAAGTGTTTCAATCCTTCTTACATCCATACGTACAGATGCATAAAACTTAAGTGCTCTGCCGCCGGAGGTTGTTTCGGGGTTGCCGTACATAACGCCAACCTTTTCACGGAGCTGGTTAATGAAAATACAAACGGTATTTGTTTTTGCAAGAACACCTGCCAGCTTTCTCATGGCCTGGCTCATAAGTCTTGCCTGCAAGCCGACATGGCTGTCGCCCATTTCGCCGTCAATTTCGGCCTTGGGAACAAGTGCTGCAACAGAGTCAACAACAATAACATCCAGTGCACCGCTTCGAACCAAAGCTTCGGCAATCTCAAGTGCCTGTTCGCCTGTATCGGGCTGTGCAACGATTAACGAGTCAACATCCACACCGATATTTTTTGCATATGTAGGGTCAAGGGCGTGTTCTGCATCAATAAACGCAGCTTCACCGCCACGCTTTTGTGCTTCGGCAACAATGTGGAGTGCAAGTGTTGTTTTACCGCTGGATTCAGGACCGTAGATTTCAATAATTCTGCCCTTGGGAACACCGCCTATACCAAGTGCCATATCTAATGTAAGGCTGCCTGTGGGGATTGCATCAATATTAAGGTGAGCGTTGCTACCCAGCTTCATAACGCTTCCCTTACCGAACTGCTTTTCTATCTGGCTCATTGCTATAGCAAGAGCTTCCTTTTTTTCAATTGACATTTTTATTCCTCATTTCATTCATTTATACCGAACATCTGTTCTCATTATAAAATACTTTTTGGAGTTTGTCAATAGGTTTATTTCAATTTATACACATTAAAGGAAATGGGCGGTACAGTCAGGTTAATTTCGCAACTTCCGCCTACGGGACGTTTAAGGCTCTTGGGAGAAACCTTGTCCTTGTCTGCCATTGTGTTTACATCGGCAAAGCTTTCGCTTGTGAGGGTTATTTCTTCAATAGCTTCAACCCCTTCGGGCAGGCAGAGAACAACGTCCTTCTTTCCGCCACGGTTTGCAACCTTCATTATATATTCGCCGCTTTTTTCGCTGTAGCCTGCACTGATATACACATCGCTGTCTTCCTCACGTTCAAACAAAAGAGTATAGTCGGGCAGGTTGTTACCAAACATTGCCTGAACATGATACGAGGGGGTGAGCATGATTTCATGATTGTTTACAAAAATCATGTCAGGGGTCCACTGAGTATAATTTTCTCTTGCGAAAAGGGGCGCATAGCTTGCCAAGGTTACAACATCGGCATTTCTCTCAAAGCCTGTCATCATTGCCGCTTCTGCAACAGCCGCCTCAAGGCTGTTAGGCTTTGGCTGATTTTCGCCTATATGGCATGCATACTCGCCTGCAAAAACCTTTACGCCGTCACGGTCGTAGCTGTCGTAGCGGTTGGCATTGTCAAACATCCACTCACTCTTTACGTAATAATGCTCATCCACCGCATATGCAAAGTCACACTTTTTGCCACGGAGCCATTCGTAAGCCTTGTCAAACTCCTTACCCGAAGCCGAGGGTCCCGACGAGGTAATAAGCTTAATATTTGGGTAAAGTGGTGCAATCACCTTCTGAAAAGCCTCGTAACGCTCAAAGTAGTTTTCCTCCCACTGCTCATTGCCGATGCCTAAATATACAAGGTTAAAGGGAGCTTCGTGTCCCATCTGTGCACGAATAGCCGCCCACTTGTTTGTTTTGGGGTCACCGTTTGCAAACTCGATAAGGTCTATGGCATCCTGGATATATTCGTCAATTTCGTCCATGGGAGCACATTCACCTGTTTTGTACTGGCACGCCATGCCGCAGTTAAGTACAGGCAAAGGCTGTGCACCTATATCCTCACAAAGAAGGAAATATTCATAAAAGCCCAAGCCGTAGGATTGGAAATAGTCATGTGCGGTCACGCCAACGTTACCGTCCTGCCAGCGGTTCCAGTTAATTTTTCTTTCTTCAATTTTTCCGATAGTATCCTTCCAGCGATAACGGTTTTCCAGCACTGTACCTTCAACAATGCATCCGCCGGGGAAACGGACAAAACCGGGCTTTATGTTCTTTAAAGCCTGTGCCATGTCTGCTCTGAGACCGTTCTTACGACCCATAAAGGTGTCACGTGGGAAAAGTGAGCACATATCAATGTCACATTCGCCGTCTTCAGCAAAGGTAATATACAGCTTTGCATCATATACAGTTTCACTGCTTTCAAGCTCAACCTCGTAATTTTTCCAATTGCCTTCTGTTTCAAAGCGGGCACTTGCACAGCTTACTGCATCGGTTTTAATTTCAACCTTAAGCTTTGCCGCACCCTTCACATAAACAGAAAAATCGTATTTTTTGCCCTTTTCACAGAAAATACCTTCGTATGCACGGTTTACAATGCCCTCGCCCGCTTTGCCCTTTATATGAACATACTGAGGGTTGATATTATTCATGGGAGAAGCAGTCTCGCTTGTAAATTCAGCTTCGCCAACCTTGCTCCATGCAGTTAAAGGCGAAATGTCAGCATATTCCATAGTGGGGAAAAAGTCAAAGGAACGGTTTTCCAGAAGCTCGGCATATAAGCCGCCGTCTGCACCGTAGTTAATGTCTTCAAAGAAAAGACCTATCATATCGGGATTAACGCTAACACCTTTTTTATTTGTAATTGTAATTTTCATATTTCTCCTCCTTTTAATTACTGTCTTTGGTAGGCACCTGTGCCAGCAGGATTGCCGCAAACATAATTACACATCCTAAAATTTCTCTTTCGTTCATTGTATCTTTAAGGATAATCCATGCGGCAATAACGCTTACGCAGGCTTCCAGGCTCATGATAATCGATGCCACTGTAGGATTAAGATGCTTTTGTCCTATAATCTGCAATGTGTATGCCACGCCGCTTGACAGTATGCCTGCGTATAAAATAGGAATCCATGCCTCAATGTTGAACACAACCGTAAAGCTGTTTGTCACAAATGCTCCCAGAGTGCTTATAACTGCAGATGTAAGAAACTGTATGCATGCCAGCTTCACGCCGTCTACCTTGGGAGAATAATAATCCACAAGCAATATTTGCACGGTAAAAATAAGAGCACATATAAAAACAAGAATATCCGCAAACTCAATTTCAAAGGCAACCGAGGCGGGTATGCAAAGTATGTAAAGACCCACCGCTGCAATAGCTGCGGCAATATAAGCTGTTATGGGGCACCTCTTTTTTATAAAAACACCTGCAATGGGTACAAGCACAATATAAAATGCAGTTATAAACCCCGCCTTGCCTGCACTTGAATCACTGAGCTGAATGCCGTACTGCTGAAAGCAGGTTGCACTGCACAGAGCTATACCGCAAAGCACACCGCCCACCAAAAGGTTTTTGTCATTCCACCCTTTTGCGTTCACACCAAGGCTCCTGTCACGTATGAATATAAACGGAAGCAGCACAGCCGCACCGATAAAATTACGTATTCCGTTAAAAGCAAATGGGCTCCAGTAGTCCATGCCCACGTCCTGGGCAACAAAGGCAACACCCCATATGATTGCTGTAATCAAAAGAAGCAACGAGCTTCGTATCTGTTTGTTCATGCTGTAAACCTCTTTCCAAAAGAAACAGGCGACCTTTTACCGTCGCCCTGTAAAATTAATCGTTCCAGACCTTCCACGGAGCTGAGTTTGTATTCCACATTACTTCCAATGCGTCATGCTCCTTTTTCGAGTCCATAGGTTTCCAGAAACCGTTATGCACATATGCCTTAAGCTCGCCTTCATCAGACAGCTTTGTCAGGGTATATTCCTCAAGCACAGTTTCGTCGTTTTCGATATAATCAAAGACCTTCGGCTCAAAAACCATATAACCGCCGTTTATTCGTGCAGCATCATAGGCTGTTTTTTCACGGAAGGAGTAGATAGAGTTTTCGTCATCAATACCAAGTATGCCAAACCTTTGTTCCATAGTTACAGCGGAAATTGTAGCAATTTTTCCATGGCTCTTATGGAAATTTACAAGCTCGTTTATATTGATATTACAAAGTCCGTCACCGTAGGTAAGCATGAAAGGCTCGTCCCCTACATATTTTTTTATCCTTTTAACTCTGCCGCCTGTCATGGTGCTGTAGCCTGTGTCAATAATAGTTACCTTCCATGGCTCTGCGTGGCGATTGTGAACAATAACCTTGTCGTCCTGAGTAAAGTCAAAGGTTACGTCACTTGTATGTAAAAAATAGTCGGCAAACCACTCTTTTATAACATGCTGCTTGTAGCCTGCACATATGATAAAGTCGTTAAAACCATAATGGGAATATGTTTTCATAATATGCCAAAGTATGGGCATTCCGCCGATTTCAACCATAGGCTTGGGACGGAAAATACTCTCTTCGCTTATACG
>JAFUJG010000014.1 GCA_017468215.1 Clostridia bacterium
CGAGCCTCCTGCACGCTTTACCGAAGCAAGCCTTATCGAGGCAATGAAGGATGCAGGCATAGGCAGACCCAGTACCTACACACCCACAATCACAACAATAACAAGCCGTGGCTATGTGGCACGTGAAAAGAAAATGCTCAAGCCCACAGAGCTTGGTAAAATTGTTAACGATATTATGCAGTCAAACTTTGAAAATATCGTGGATGCTGAATTTACCGCAGACATGGAAGCGCAGCTTGACAAGGTTGAGGACGGTACAAGAGACTGGGTTGATTTGATAAGAGAGTTTTACACTCCCTTTGAAAAGACCCTGGAAAATGCCGAAAAGAGCATTGACAAAATAAAAATTGCAGACGAGGTTTCTGACGAGGTTTGCGACAAATGCGGCAGAAACATGGTTATAAAGGTAAGTAAGTTCGGCAAGTTCCTTGCTTGCCCGGGCTTCCCCGAATGCAGAAACACAAAGCCTATTATTACCGACACAGGTGTGGCGTGCCCACAGTGCGGTGCAAGGATTGTGGAACGAAAGAGCAAAAAGGGCAAAAAGTTCTTTACCTGCGAAAAAGCACCCGAGTGCTCCTTCCTTTTGTGGGACCAGCCCGTTAAAACGCCCTGTCCCATATGCGGAGGCATTATGGTGAAGAAGTATTTCAAAAAGGGCAGTATGACCGTTTGCTCCAACGAAAACTGCAAGTCCAACGAAAAGAAAAAGGCTGAAAAAGAATAAAAAAAGTAAGCAGGTTGCATGCATTTGTGTGCAACCTGTTTGGAATTAAAAGGGTGAATAAAATGGCTGAATTAAAAATTATCGGCGGCGGCCTTGCCGGCTGCGAAGCGGCATGGCAGGCGGCAGAAAGAGGCATTAAGGTAAAGCTTTACGAAATGAAGCCTGTATGCTTTTCTCCTGCACACACCTCGCAGGATTTGTGCGAGCTTGTATGCTCAAACTCCTTAAAGGGAGCAGGACTTGACAACGCCTGCGGTCTTCTTAAGGAAGAAATGCGTCGCATGAACTCTGTTGTGATTGCATGTGCAGACGCTACACGTGTACCTGCAGGCGGTGCGCTGGCTGTTGACCGTGACAGGTTTGCCCGCATGGTAACCGACAAAATAAAATGCCATGAAAATATCGAGGTTGTAAGTGCTCTTGTGGAGGATATCAACCCCGACGAGTACACAATTGTTGCAACAGGCCCCTTAACGCATGGAGCACTTACAGACTCTATCGCAAAGCTTACAGGGGCAGAGTATCTATCCTTTTACGATGCGGCGGCACCTGTTATCGAAACCGAAAGCATAAATTTTGACAAGGTTTATAAAAGTGCACGCTACGACAAGGGTACGGCGGATTATATAAACTGCCCTATGGATAAAGAGGAGTATGCGGCATTTTACGAGGCTCTTATAAACGCAGAGCGTGCACCCATGCACGGCGACATTGACAAGCCTAACGTATTTGAAGGCTGTATGCCTGTGGAAATTATGGCATCACGTGGGGTGGATACCCTTCGCTTCGGTCCCTTAAAGCCCAAGGGTCTGCCCGACCCCAAAACAGGCAGGGAGCCCTATGCGGTGGTGCAGTTAAGGCAGGATAATACCGAGGGCACAATGTTCAACATGGTAGGCTTCCAGACCAACCTTAAGTTTGGTGAGCAGAAAAGGGTTTTTTCCATGATACCAGGCTTGGAGGAGGCAAACTTTTTGCGTCTTGGGGTTATGCACCGTAACACATATATAAATTCTCCCGAGGTTTTAAAGGCAGATTTTTCAATGCACAAGTATCCCAAGGTTTTCTTTGCAGGGCAGATAACAGGCGTTGAAGGC
>JAFUJG010000143.1 GCA_017468215.1 Clostridia bacterium
CGCCCTGTGCACCGTAGCCGGGGATGAGGAAGAATGTGTTAGGCATAACTTCACGGAGTCTACTAATCTGTTCGGGATATGTTGCACCTGTAACAGCACCAACACGGTTATAGCCGTATTCGCCAATCGAATCTGCACCCAGTTCACGAACGATAGCAGCTGTCTTTTCATAGATAGGTGTACCGTCGATTACCAAATCCTGAAGTTCTCCGGAGGAGGGGTTGGATGTTTTAACAAGGATGAAAATATCCTTATCGTGTTCATTACAGTCCTTAACAAAGGGCTTTAAGCCGTCTGTGCCCAGATAGGGGTTAACTGTGATACAGTCGGGAGTAAAGCTACGTGCCTTTTTGCCCATGTAATCTGTCTGACCGATGTATGCTGCAGAGTATGCCTCGGCAGTTGCACCGATGTCGCCACGCTTTACGTCCAGAAGAACGTACATGCCCTTTTCCTTTGCATACTGCATTGTCTTGTTAAGGCATACAATTCCGGGAACGCCGTACATTTCATAATATGCACTCTGAGGCTTAACAGCAGGCACTATGTCGCAAAGATGGTCGATTAAAACCTTGTTGAACTCAAAAAGTGCATCTGCCGCACCCTGCATAAGGTCGTCGCCTGCCTTTTCCATGCAAGGAATTTTTATAAAATCGGGAACATAGTCAAGCTTGGGGTCCAAGCCTGCAACTGTGGGGTTCATGTCTTTTTCAATAATTTTTTTAATCAGATTATCCATTTGTCAGCACCCTTTCTTTATACATCAGTTATTTTCGTACATTACCTTGCCTTCAACAATTGTCATATGTGTCTTACCGGAGAGTGTGTATCCGTGATAAGGTGAGTTCTTGCTCTTTGAGAAGAACTTATTAACATCAACTGTCCAGATTTCATCGGGGTCAAAAATTGTAAGGTCGGCAATAGCACCGAGAGCAATTTCACCAAGACCCAAATTGAGAATATCAGAGGGGTTAAATGTCATCTTCTTGAGCATTTCGGCAAGTGTCATTCTGCCTGTTTTAACAAGATATGTTATGGAAAGTGCAAGACTTGTTTCTAAGCCTACAATGCCGTTTGCCGCATAGTCAAATTCCAGGTTCTTTTCGTCGATATGGTGAGGAGCATGGTCTGTGATAATTGCGTCGATTGTTCCATCAACAAGACCCTCAATAATAGCTTCAACATCGTCCTGAGAACGGAGAGGAGGGTTCATCTTTGCGTTTGTATCAAAACCGTCAACTGCCTCGTCTGTAAGGGAGAAATAATGAGGTGCAGTTTCGCACGTTACTCTAACGCCTCTCTTTTTAGCCTGACGGATAAGGTCTACACTTCCACGTGTGCTCACATGAGCGATGTGTATTCTTTTCTTTTCGTGCTCTGCAATAAGAATGTCACGTGCAACCATAGCTTCTTCAACAGCAGGTACAATGGGACGAAGGCCTAAACGTGTACATGTTTCGGAATCGTTCATGCTGCCGGAATCAAGAAGGCTGAGTTCTTCACAGTGGCTTATAACAGGAAGGTCGAAGTGGTCGGAATACAGAAGTGCACGACGCATAACAGCACCGTTTGATACAGGTCTTCCGTCGTCGGAAACGGCTACAATGCCTTCCTTCTTCATTTCGCCCATTTCGCTGAGTTCTTCGCCCTTCAAGCCCTTAGAAATTGCACCTACAGGGAAAACACGGCAGGATGCAACCTTTTCGGCACGGCTCTTAATAAAGCTTACAACCGCCTGGTTGTCACACACAGGGTTTGTGTTAGGCATACAGCATACGGAGGTAAAGCCGCCTGCTACAGCTGCCTGAGTTCCTGTTTTAATATCTTCCTTATATTCAAAACCGGGTTCACGTAAATGCACGTGCATATCAATCAAACCTGCAGAAACTACCATGCCCTTAGCATCGATAACTTCTGCTTCGCTATCTTCTATATTTTCGCCAAGCTGTACAATAACACCGTCTAAAATGAGGATATCACCGTACATGTCTATTTCGTTCTTAAGGTCAATTATATGACCGTTTTTTATCAACAACTTCATATTTCAAACTCCTTTCCTAAAGCCCACAATCCAGGCTCCCTCGGTGAGGGAGCTGTCGCCGAAGGCGACTGAGGGAGTGTTGCAATTTCAAAAATCATTACTCATTACAAAGAATATCCAATACAGCCATTCTTACAGACACACCGTTTGTAACCTGTTCGTTGATGACACTGTTGTCACCATCGGCAACATAAGTAGATATTTCGATACCACGGTTAACGGGACCGGGGTGCATAATGAGCACATCAGGCTTTGCAAACTTCATTCTGTCTAAACTCATACCGAAGAACTCGCTGTATTCTCTTACGGTGGGGAACAGAGCCGATTTCATTCTTTCCAGCTGAATACGGAGATTTATAATTACGTCAGCTTCGAAAATTGCTTCCTCAACACTTTCGCAAATTGTTACGTTACCCATGTTTTCAAATCCTAAGGGTATAAGTGTGGGAGGACCTGCAATAAACACCTGTGCTCCAAGCTTTGTTAAGGCGTAGGTGTCACTTCGTGCAACACGGGAGTGTGTAACATCACCGATAATTGCAACCTTTAAATTTTCAAAGCTGCCCTTCTTTTCACGAATTGTAAACATATCAAGAAGTGCCTGTGTGGGGTGCTCGTTCATGCCGTCACCTGCGTTTACAACGCTAGCCTTTACATTTTTTGCAAGAAGGTGAGGGGCACCGGAAGCAGAATGACGTATAACGATAACATCTGTTCACATGCTGTCGAGGGTTTTACCGGTATCAATAAGGCTTTCGCCCTTTTGGATTGATGAGCCGGAGGCCGCAATGTTAGCACTTGCAGCACTCATATACTTGCTTGCAAGCTCGAAGGATGTACGTGTTCTTGTGGAATTTTCATAAAAAAGTGTAATAACACTCTTGCCCTGAAGATGGCTTGTCTTTTTGTTGTCGGAAAGAACGATTTTCTTCATGTCCTCGGCCTTGTCAAGGATATAGAGAATGTCTTCCTTTGAAAGTTCCTGAATGCCTAAAAGGTCTTTTCTGCCTGACAGCATATGCTTTCCTCGCTTTCTTTTATTGGCTCAATCTTCCCCTGAGAAAAGTTAAAACCTTTTCAAAATCCTCAGGAAGCGGAGCGGTAAATTGTACTTTTTCTTTTGTTATGGGGTGTATAAAACCGATTTTTCCTGCATGAAGAAGCTGACCGGGCAGGTTAAACTCCTCCTTTTTTACCCCATAAGTTTTGTCGCCCACAATAGGATGGCCTATATGTTTCATGTGTACCCTTATCTGATGGGTACGCCCTGTTTTCAATTTGCAGCGGACAAGCGTGTATATACCAAAACGCTCCTCCACGAAATAGTCTGTTATAGCCTCACGGCTGTGTTTTTGTGTGACCGTCATTTTTTTGCGGTCATTTTCGCTTCTGGCAATAGGTGCATCCACCCTACCGTTGTCCTCTTTTATATTTCCATGAACAAGGGCGTAATATTCTCTCGAAAGAGACCTATCGCTTAGCTGGTCCGATAAAAACATGTGTGCATCATTTGTTTTAGCCACCACAAGAAGCCCTGTTGTGTCCTTGTCTATACGGTGGACTATGCCCGGACGCATTTTGCCGTTTATGCCGGAAAGGTTTCCCTTGCAATGATAGAGCACAGCATTTACCAGCGTGCCGGTGCTGTTACCCGGTGCAGGATGAACAACCATCCCTCGCTCCTTATTTATAACAAGAAGCTCCCCATCCTCGTAAACAATGTCAAGAGGTATATCCTCCTCTACAGCATCAATTTCCTCAGCCTGAGGAATATTAAATCTGATAACATCTCCCGCTCGGAGCTTGTAGGAGGCACTTTTGGGTGTGCCGTTGACGGTGATTTCGCCCATATCAAAAAGCTTTTTAATATAAGAGCGTGACACGGTGTCAATGCACTCTGAAATATACTTATCGCAACGGACAGCTTCGGTTGCGGTCAATATAATTTCGTTTTCCATTTTCCGCAACCTCCCTGTCAGTCCTTAACATTTAAAAATGCGTAAATTATCAGGAGCGCCGCACCTACACATATGGCACAGTCGGCAAAATTGAAAATATAGAAATTAATAAACTGTAAGTCGATAAAGTCACGTACATATCCCAGCGTGATTCTGTCGATAAGATTGCCTACCGCACCGGATGCCACAAGGCTTACCGCACTAAGCAACAGCCAGTTGTCGGGACGCTTCTTTACAAAGTAATAAATACCTGCGGCAAAGATAACAAGGGTCATGATTATGAGAGGAACCCTCTGCCCGCCGAAAAGCCCCATGCTGGCACCGTCGTTTTTAAGATAGGTAAAATTGAGCACGTTTTTTATCACAACAATACCTTTACCTTCAATGCCCTGAGCAATATCAACCATCCAGATTTTTGTAAGCTGGTCAATCAGTGTGAGTACAGCTGTGATGAAGCCGAATATCGTATACTTCACCCATGTTTTTATTTTCAAATCAATCGCTCCATAACACATCGTCACAGAAAGATACCCCTCTGTGACGATAATAAATTTATTCTAAGTTAGCGGCACATCTTGCACAGATTGTGGGATGGTTGGAAATTGTGCCTACAGATGCGGAAACAGTCCAGCATCTTTCGCACTTTTCACCCTCAGCCGCAGCAATAGTAATATTATCCTCGCCCTCAGATACACTTACTGAAGATACAATGAAGACTTCGGCAAGCTCGCCCTCAATGCTCTTGAGGAATTCGTAATCAGCACTTGCTGTAATTGCAACGCTTGCCTCTAAGCTCTTACCGATTTTCTTTTCACTTCTTGCTTCTTCAAGAGCCTTAAGAACTCTTTCTCTTACCTCCAGAAGCTTAGCCCACTTGTTCTGAATTTCTTCATTGTCGTACTCAGCATTGACACAGGGCATATCGTTCATAGTAACGGAGAATTCTTCCTGTGCCTTTGTGTGGGGCATATAGCTCCAGATTTCTTCTGCTGTATAGCAAAGGAAGGGAGCAATAAGCTTTACAAGAGACTCAAGCACAATGTACATTGCACTCTGAGCACTTCTTCTGGACTTAGAAGAAGCCTTATGTGTGTAAAGACGGTCTTTTATAATATCGAGATAAACATTACTCATATCAACAACGCAGAAGTTGTGGATATTGTGGTAAATCATATGGAATTCATAGCTTTCGTAAGCGGAGATAACCTTTTCAACCAGCTTATTAAGTCCGCCCAGTGCCCACTTATCGATTTCTTCCATTTCGCTGTAAGGAACCATATCGCAGTCAGGATTGAAGTCTGCAATATTACCAAGGATATAACGTGCTGTGTTTCTGATTTTTCTGTAAGCTTCGCTGAGCTGCTTTAAGATTTCGTCAGAAATTCTCATGTCTGTCTTATAGTCAGCGGAAACAACCCACAAGCGGAGAATATCGGCACCGTATTTTTCGATAATGTCATTAGGAGCAATACCGTTACCCTTGCTCTTACTCATCTTAGCGCCTGTCTGGTCAACAATCATACCATGAGTAATAACTGTCCTATAGGGAGCTACACCACGTGCAGCAACGCTTGTCAAAAGAGAAGACTGGAACCATCCACGGTACTGGTCGTTACCCTCAAGGTAAATATCGGCAGGGAATGTGAGAGACTTTTTAACCTCAAGAACGCCTGCGTGGCTGCTGCCCGAGTCAAACCAAACGTCCATAATGTCCTTTTCCTTTGTGAAACGTGTGCATCCACATTCACAGGCTGTTCCTGCAGGAAGGATATCGTCGTCTGTTACCCATGCGATAGAGCCCTTTTCGCCAAAGCGTGTTGCAACAGCTTCGATGGATTCATCTGTTACAAGAGGCTTCTTACAGTCTTCACAGTAGAAAATCGGAATGGGAACACCCCATGTTCTCTGTCTGGAAATACACCAGTCGTTGCGGTCGATAACCATGCTCTTGATTCTATCTTCGCCCCAGCCGGGAATCCACTTAACGCCTTCAATAGCCTTTACAGCCGCTTCCTTGATATCTTCAACGGATGCAAACCACTGTTCAGTTGCACGGAATACAATGGGCTCGTGGCATCTCCAGCAGTGAGGATACTGGTGGATAATGGGAGTGATAGCAAAAAGTGCGTTATCATTTGTTAATCTTTCGATAATCTTATCGTTACTCTTTTCGTAGAAAAGACCGTTGAACTCACCTGCAAGCTCGTTAAGGTAGCCCTTAGAGTCAACAGGAACGATAATCGGGATTTCTTTATACTTCTGGCAGACAATATAGTCTTCTACACCGTGACCGGGAGCTGTGTGTACGCAGCCTGTACCTGCGTCAAGTGTAACGTGGTCACCCACGATAATCATGCTTTCACGGTCGATAAAGGGATGGAAGCACTTGATGTATTCCATTTCGCTGCCCTTTAATGTGCCTACTGTTTCGTACTCGGCAATGCTGCCTGCAGCCATTGTAGACTCAACAAGCTCTGTTGCGATTACGTAAATCTCCTCGCCTGCCTTAACAAGGGAATACTCAAAATCGGGGTTAAGAGAGATTGCCACGTTTGCAGGCAATGTCCATGTAGTTGTTGTCCAGATTACAAAGTAAACCTTTGTTTTATCAATGCCCATTTTTTCGAATACGCCGTTGTCATCCTTTACGTTGAACTTAACGTAGATGGAATTAGCCTTATCTTCAGCGTATTCAATTTCGGCTTCAGCAAGAGCTGTTTCACAGTCGGGACACCAGTAAATAGGCTTAAGACCACGGTAAATATAGCCCTTCTTTGCCATAGCACCGAAAATACGAATCTGCTCCGCTTCAAACTTGGGGTCAAGTGTTACGTAGATATCATCCCAGTCACCGATAGAACCGAGACGCTGAATCTGCTTTTTCTGGTTTTCAACATAACCAAGAGCAAAGTCACGGCATGTTTCACGAAACTTAACGGGACCTGCCTGGTCACGGTTGATGCCAAGCTTCTTGATTGCCTGTCTTTCAATGGGAAGACCGTGAGTATCCCAGCCGTGAATATAAGGAGCCTTAAAGCCCGACATATTCTTATAGCGTGTGATAATGTCCTTAAGTGTCTTATTGAGGGCATGACCCATATGCATGTCACCGTTTGCATAGGGAGGGCCGTCGTGAAGAATAAAGAGAGGCTTACCCTCGTTATGCTTCATAAGACGTCCGTAAAGGTCCTCATCAAGCCATTTTTTCAGTATTTCGGGTTCTCTCTGAGGGAGAGATGCCCTCATGGGGAACTCAGTTTTCGGAAGATTCAGTGTTTGACTGTAATCCATCTTTATCACTCCTTGAATTAAGAATTTGTGCAACCAGCTGTTTCTGGGCATCAAGTATTGAATCGATTTGTGCACTGTAAGCATACAAATCGTTTGCAAGCTTTTCACGTTCTGTAAGAGTCTGGTTAGCCATAACTCTTGCACCCTCACGAATCATCTCTGCTTCGTTTTCTGCCTTCTGGATAATGGCTTCTGCCTTCTGTGCGGCACTCTTACCCAAATCATCCGCTGCCTTCTGTGCAACGATAAGTGTGTCACGCATGGTATCTTCCATGCTCTTGTATTTGTTCACAAGGTCCTCTAAAACCTCAAGCCTGTCACGAAGCTTTATGTTTTCCTTGTAAAGTGTCTCGTAGTCGCCTGCTATAACAGCAAAGATTTCGTCTACTTCTCCGGGCACATACTTGCCCATTTTTTTCTGAAATTCTATCTTTTGGATTTCAAGAGGTGTGAGCATTGTTTATTACCTGCCTTACATATATTTTTTAACTGTTATAAAAATACGTCCCTTTTTGCTTTTGCCGCTTATGTTATAAAGTATTGCTTTACCGTGATGTCTTACGGTTAAAATATCGTTTTCTTTGATTTCCTTGTCACACTTTGTACAAAGCACCTGGTTGAGGAAAAATCTCTGAGATTCTATGTACTCTGCAGCCTTACTTCGTGAGGTTTTAAGCATTACCGAAACAACGCTGTCGGCTCTGAGGGATGCCACCGTGCCTGTAATTTCCTCAAAGGATGGCTCGCAGCTGATATCCTCAAGGTAGGCTACAGAGCAGTTCACATAGC
>JAFUJG010000015.1 GCA_017468215.1 Clostridia bacterium
AAGGGTCGTGTACCGAAACCTCTCTAATGGGCTTTTCGTTATTCATATCTGCACCTCCGTTTAAACTTATTCCGGAAACAAGCAAAAACGCAAGCAGTGCACAAACAGCTTTTTTCATTTTCTTCGCTCCTTTGTATTTATAATTTTATTATAACATTTCCTTGCCTAAATACAAGAAAAAAACAGACGGTCAAGCCGTCTGTTTAAGTTTTATTCAGCCTCCGTTACATCTGTTGCCTGCTCGGCAAGATGTCTTTCGTAATCAATCTTATTGATTGTGGGTCTGATTTCGCCCCAGAGTGTTTCGCCTGTAATGTTGTCGCCGAGGTTATATTCTTCAATAACTTCTGCTAAAACCTCGTCATCGCCGAAGTATACGCTGAGAGGCATGCTGTCAAGTGCTTCACCCCAGGTAGAGTCAGCTGTGATGTGGTCACCAAGCTGGAATGCGCTCTTAATTGTTTCAACATCTGCACCGTACATTTCAGCCATTGTGGATACAGGTACAAGATACTCGATAACATCGTAGTATGTGTCAGCCTTAATGTCCTTGGGAAGGTTAAGCTCTGCAATAATTTCTTCAACTGTCATGTCGTTCATTTCGGCAACGTCCTCAAGTGTCATGCCGGAAATGTTGTAATAGCCCATGTGGTTGTAGGGGTTGTATACAGCTTTGTATACCTTGAAGCCTGCAAAGATAACCAGAGCCGCAATTACAAGTGCTGCAAGGGTTGTAAGGACGCCCTTCATAATCTTGTTAGCCTTTTTAAGTGCTGCATTTTCAGCAATAAGAAGCTTTACATCGATGTACTTTTCAGCCTCGGAGGAATCCTCCACAAAGAGAGCTTCTTCAAGTTCTTCTGTGTTTTCCTCATCTGTAACTGCATCTTCAATCATCTGGCTTGTTTCTTCAGTTACAGCTTCTTCAACTGTTTCGGTAACTTCATCGGAAGGAGTTGTGCCTTCTTCTAAAATTTCGTTTTTATTTTCTTCCATTTTCTTTGCCTCCTTAGAAATATCCCCATAATAATAACACAAAAACTGACTAAAGTAAATAGTCAGTTTTGAAATTTGTCGATTATCATTTTTTAGCTTTCTTTTAACATCAGTTCAAAATACTGAACATCTGCACAGCTATGTGAGATTGCCTTTACATTTCCACCTTTTGTATGGTACAATTAACTTGTAGCTTTGGAGGCGATAATATGAAAAAAGTTAACGTAGCAATTTTAGGCACAGGAGTAATAGCAAACAAGCTTGCAAAAGCATTTTCCATAACGGAAAACGCTAACCTTTACGCTGTTGCATCACGTGATAAGGGCAATGCTTGTGTATTTGCCGAAAAGCATGGTATAGCCAAGGCATACGGCTCTTATAAGGATGCAATAGGCGACCCTTTTGTTGACCTTATCTATATAGCACTTCCCCACCCATTGCACTACACATGGGCAAAGGAAGCCTTGCTCTGCGGTAAAAATGTGTTGTGCGAAAAGCCTCTTTGTGTTAATTCACGCCAGGCGGAGGAGCTGTTTACCATAGCAAAGGAAAAGGGGTTGTTCTTTTCTGAGGCAATGTGGACACGCTTTCTCCCTGTTGTAAAGACAGTTAAAAAGCTGATAGATGACGGAGAGGTTGGCAACATAAAAAAGATTAATGCCTTAATTGCACATGACAGCACTAAGGTCTACCGCATGACAGACCCTTCTTTGGCGGGAGGCATTTTGCTTGACTGTGGGGTTTATCTTATAACGAGCGTTTTTCTCCTTATGGGAGATGAGTATTCCCATATAAAAACCAAGGCAAGGCTTTCTAAAAAAGGTGTTGACCTGCATAGCCTGACCTGCCTTACCTATCCTGACCAAAGCGTTGCAAAGCTTTTTATGGCAATGAATATCCGCCTTGGCAACAAAATTAAAATAATAGGCACCAAAGGCACAATCACAATGAACACAGTTTATAACTGGCAGAATGTTACCCTTAAAAACTCAAAGGGAAAGCAAAAGATTGCCATCCCCCAACAAAGGGCCGGCGGCTTTGAGTATATGACCGAAGGTGTATGCAATGCTATATTGCAAGGCAAAAAATATTGCGACGAGTTAACCCCTGCCGATACACTTTCTGTAATGCAGCTTATGGACAGCCTCCGTGAAAAATGGAATTTAAAATATCCCTGCGAATAAAAAAAGAAGTGCGAGTAATCGCACTTCTTTTTTTGTCAGGGTCTAAGACCCATACCGCCTTCAAGGGTAAGAGTTTCGCCGTTCATGTATTTAAAATCGGGGTTAGCAAGCTGAACGCATGCTCTGCCAATCTCTTTTTCGGGGTCACCAAAATGCCCTGCAGGAGGCATTTTAACGTTTGCCTTAAAGGCTTCGGGATAAGCTTTTTCAAAGCCTTCAAGCTGTGCTGTCCATGCAAGTGGGCATACAACGTTAGTGTTAATGCCGTCCTTTGCCCATTCTGTTGCGGCAACACGGCTTAATCCTCTTATACCTTCCTTTGCAGCTGCATAGGAGCACTGACCGTAATTGCCGAACAAGCCTGCACCGGAGGCAAAGTTGATAATACTGCCCTGTGTTTCCTTAAGATAAGGATAGCACGCCTTCATGTAGTAGAAGGTTGCATACAATCCCGAATACATAGCAAGGTCAAACTGCTCTGTTGTATGGTCCTGTATGGTAACGCCTGATGCCGATGCCTGTGCGTTATTGATTAAAACATCAATTCTGCCGAATTCTGCAATAGCTTTTTCGGCTACCTGCTTTGCAGTTGCCTCGTTATCGTTGCCTTGGGCAATATCTGCCTGCAGTGCTAAAACCTTAATGCCGTAGTTCTTTTCAAGTTCTTCCTTGGCTTTTTCTAATTTTGCCACGTTACGACCTGTAATAACAAGGTTGCATCCTTCTTTTGCGTATGCTGTTGCAATACCATAGCCGATAGAGCCGCATCTTCCATCGGAAAGAGTTGCATAGCCTGCTCCAGTTATAATCGCTGTTTTACCTTTTAAAAAACTCATAAATCATTTCTCCTTTTCTTATATATCGCCGTTTATAATTCTCTGATGCATTTTTATATGGTCAATTATATTCTTTATGTTTTTTCTTTAAAGATATGTACAAAATTCAATCAATCCCACAAAAAACAGAATGAAAAACAACGGCGTTAAAGAAGCAGGAAAATCGCTAAAGCCTATACAAAACGCCGCATATATAACCACAGAAAGCCATACAATTGAAAAAAGCGTAACAAACCAATTCCACCTGAAAAGCCCCTTGACAACAGTTTTCCCCGGCTCAACCTCTTTAAAACATGCCGTAAAAATCGGTCTGAAGCTGTTTTGGTATGTAATCCCGTGATATAAATTTACAAAGCTGCCCCATTGTTTAGCGTAAATACAGTAATCTTCAAATAACAACTTGGGTTTTTCTGTACCATGCAACACTTCTTTGATTGCCGTTTCCTTATCACAGTTAAATTCAAACTGATAAATTTTCATTATAACCACCTATCATCTGAACACATTTCTTATCAAATAGCACGCAGTGTCATAATCGCTCTTTTTGACATATATTCTATACTTATATACAGTATAACACGGAGTTTAAAAGTTGTAAATAACAAAAAAACCGTACACATAAGTGTACGGTTTTTGGCGACCCGGAAGGGGCTCGAACCCTCGACCTCCAGCGTGACAGGCTGGCGCTCTAACCAACTGAGCTACCGGGCCAAAAAAAATGGTGGGAGTTAGAGGACTCGAACCTCTGACCCTCTGCTTGTAAGGCAGATGCTCTCCCAGCTGAGCTAAACTCCCATTTGACTGTTCCCTTTCGGCAACATCGTTAGTATAGCAAAAAGATATTCGTTTGTCAACACCTTTTTTTAATTTTTTTCAAAAAATTAAAGGCACCTCGTGGAGGTGCCTTTTCGCATTATTTATTCAGTAAGTGCTTTTGTGTCGATGGCAATCATCATTTCCTCGTCTGTGGGAATAACCATTACCTGTACTGTAGAATCAGCAGTAGAAACAACTCTCTCACTTGCAGGAAGTGCGTTTGATGCATCATCCATCTTAACGCCCATATAAGTGAAGTTTTTCATTACCTGGTCACGAACCCAACCGTTGTTTTCGCCTACACCACCTGTAAATACGATAGCGTCAACGCCGTTCATAGCTGCTATGTAGCTGCCTACAATCTTCTTTAAGGAGTAAAGGAACATATCAAATGCAAGTGTGCACTTTTCCATGCCTGCCTCGCTGCCTGCAGCAAGGTCACGGTAGTCGTTGGAATGACAGCTTACGCCGAGCATACCGCTCTTTTTGTTCATAATTGTGTCAAGCTCCTTAGCAGATACACCAAGCTTGTCAATAAGATATGTAACGATAGCAGGGTCGATATCGCCGCAGCGTGTGCCCATGGGAAGACCTGCAAGAGGTGTGAAGCCCATAGATGTGTCAACTACCTTACCGTTTTCAATAGCGGCAACGCTGCTGCCGTTACCTAAATGGCAAGTAATAATCTTCATTTCATTAAATGGCTTACCTGCAAGCTCTGCTGCCTTACCGGAAACATACTTGTGGCTGGTACCGTGGAAGCCGTAACGACGAATTTTATATGTTTCGTAATACTCGTAAGGAAGCGCATACATATATGCTGTAGCGGGCATTGTCTGGTGGAATGCTGTGTCAAATACTGCAACATTGGGCACACCGGGCATTGCCTTTTCACAAGCTTCGATACCGATAATGTTTGCGGGGTTATGTAAAGGAGCAAGCTCACAGCAAGCTTCGATGGAAGCCTTAACCTCGGGTGTTATGATAACACTTTCGGAGAAGTTTTCGCCGCCGTGTACAACTCTGTGACCAACAGCACCGATTTCGTCCATAGACTTGATAACGCCTGTTTCTGGAG
>JAFUJG010000144.1 GCA_017468215.1 Clostridia bacterium
CAGATTGCTATCATTTTAACTGTTTTGTCGTTCAGCCCCGACGAGAGAATTGCCAATACATGTGGAATTGTAATGTTTGCCTTCTGGGGTGTAGTTGTACTGTTTAAAATTTTTGACAGACATTTGTATTGGGATAATTATGTGAAATATTTAATTGTTGTGTACGCAGTATGGTTTTTAGCTACAAAGGTATTTTTTAGTACCGGTCTTTATCCTTCGGGCGGTGTTGGGGTTGTAACCTTTTTGCCGTATTGTATGATTTTCTATATAATAGGTTTAAATTTTTGCGACAAAGAAAACAGCGTTAGTAATATAATTACTGCGTTTTTTATCGGTGAGATATTACTTACACTTACATTACTTCCATATCTTGAAGCAATTTCAGAGTCTCGATACGAATTCCTGGCAAAAAATCAGATGGGACAGATGTTGGGAACCGGTGTAGTATTTGGTTTCTTTATATTGTTTCAGCATTATAAGAATATTGTTGCAAAAATAGTGGTGCTTATATTAGCATCTGTCAGCTTAATGTCACTTTTAGTAGTTGGTTCACGTACTCCGTTGATTGCAATCGGTGTTATTGCTATTATTTCGTTTGTGTCTAAAAAAGAGAAAAAAGGCAGCGACTATGCATTTGCTTTGGCAATTATTATTGCGATAGCAATTACGGTCTCTTTCCTTGGTGGTTTAGATTATGTTTTGGAATTATTCGAACTGAATGATACAAGCAGTAGTCTTGATATTAACGACATGACAAGTGGTAGATTTACACTTTATGAGCAAGCATTGGTTGAATTTGTGCAAAGCCCCTTAATAGGGATAGGTGCCGCATATTATGTTGATAATTTTATTATTAATATCTTGCGTTGCGGTGGAGTGTTACTGCTTATTCTTATGTTACCAATTTCATATGGAAAAATGTACTCTACATATAAAAAAACCAGTGAAATTGCTGCCCATACAGACAATTCTATTTTAGTGTCAGCCTCTAAGACCCTGCTGATATTCTATTTTGTAGTTTCATTAATGGAAGGTTATCCTCCCATGGGGCCTGGCACGTCCACATTCTTCATGTGGCTTTTAATAGGTATTGTATCGGGAAAAGGGGGCCTTTTGAGTGAATCAAAATAACAAACTAAGCGTTGTTATTGCAACAATGAACAGAACAGAGTCTCTGCGTGATACTCTTGAATATCTTGAAAAATCTTCTGTTTTACCTACTGAGGTTATTGTGGTTGACCAAAGTACAAATACAGAAATACATAGCGAAAACCTAAAGTTATGTGAACAAATTAATATGAATGTCCAGGTGTTTTTCAGAGAACCTTCGCTTACTGCCGCAAGAAATTTTGGCATAACAAAGGCAGAAAATGATGTTGTTATCTTCATGGATGACGATGTACGTGTTCAGGAAAACACTATTGAAAATATAACCAAATTAATGTCCGATTCGACAATCAGCATGATTGGAGGTCTGGATGAAAAACCCAGCATGACAAAATCCCTCATTGGATATTTGTTTGGTAAAAAGTCGTATTTTAAACGCAACATAGGTCATGTAACAGGGGCGTTATATGGTCGATATCCAATGGTTATTGATAAAGAAACGCCGACACAGTGGGCGATGGGCTACTTCTTTGTAGTACGGAAATCTCTTGTAGAAAAATGGAATCTTGATTGGGACGAAAGGTTTTTATCCTACGGTTATCCCGAGGATTTGGATTTCAGCTTCCGCTATTACAGAGAAGCTAAAAAAGAGGGGTTGAAATGCATAATTACACCTGATGTAACTGTTAAACATATGTGCTCCCAGGAATGGAGAGAAATACCCAGCAAGGTTACATATATGTACATCGTACACCGTGAATATCTCACATATAAATGGGGTTTAGGCTTTTGGTCGAGAGTTCAGACCAGGTGGTCTAACTTTGGAATGCTTTTAGAGCGTTTAATGCATCGCAATAATGCAGTCGATGTAATAAAAGCACAGCTTTTCTGTGACACATACAGAAAAGATATCAAAAAAGGTATTTTACACAGTGAGCTTTACATGAAATAATCGGAGGCAGCTATGAACAAACCTGTAATCAGCATTATTTGTAATACGTTTAACCAAGAAAAATATATTGCAGAAGCCTTAGACAGCTTTTTGATGCAAAAGGTAAATGTTCCCTTTGAAATATTGGTTCATGACGATGCTTCTACAGATAAAACGCCTGAAATTGTGCGTGAATACGAGGCAAAGTACCCTGATGTTATAAAGCCGATTTACCAAACGGAAAATCAGTACTCAAAAGGAGTCAGCATTACGCCTGTTATCCAGATACCGAGAGCAAAGGGCAAGTACATAGCTTTTTGTGAAGGTGACGATTATTGGACAGATGAAAACAAATTACAAATGCAGTTTGATTTTATGGAGAATAATCCTGACTATACTCTTTGTTGTCACGCCTACAGCATGGTAAACAAGGATAGAACGCTAATTGAGGAGAGGTTTGATTTTTCCGATGATTGTGATGTGCCGATGAAAAGACTTATTGGCAATCAGCTTTTAGTACCTCAGTTTGCAACTCACTTTTTGAGAACAGAGTGTATTTCTCAATTTAAGGGAGAATTTCTCGGTAGGCAAAGTAAAGATATGATTATACGAATTTTCTGTGCAACACGTGGAAAAATATTTTATTTTAACAGAAATATGTCCTGTTACAGAAGATTTACAGAAGGCTCCTGGACAATGCGTGAAGGGCAAAGTGCAGCACGAATGGCAAATGAAATCAGAAGTTATATACCGTTTCTTGAAAAACTTAATGAATATACAGATTTTCAGTACGATGCCGATATAAGAAAAGAAATTGATGACAGACTTTTCAAGAGTGATTTACTTGAAAACAACTATAAAGCTGCAAGAAAGAGGCAAGCATTTAAAACAGCCTCAATTAAAAGAAAGCTGTATGTTGTAGTGGGATGTGTTTTCCCACAGCTTATAACAAAAATTCGAAAACAGTAAAAGAAGGTAATCATTTGCGAACAACAAAAACAAGCGTATTTTCAAATTTAATATGGCGATTTGGTGAACGCTGTGGGGCAGAGGTTGTTCAAATTCTTGTATCTGTTATATTGGCAAGAATTTTGGCTCCCGAAGCATTCGGTACAATTGCGCTTATATTGGTATTTTCCAATATTCTGCAGGTGTTTGTAGACAGTGGACTTGGCAATGCACTTATCCAGAAAAAAGATGCTGACGATTTAGATTTTTCCAGTGTATTTTATTTTAACATTCTTGTATGAATTGTGCTGTATCTTTTGCTGTTCTTTGGTGCACCTTTTATTTCAAATTATTATGAAAACCCCGAGCTGACACCCCTTGTCCGTGTATTGGGGCTTACGGTAGTAATCTCCGGTGTGAAAAATGTTCAGCAGGCATATATTTCACGAACAATGCAGTTTCGCAAGTTTTTCATAACATCTCTTGCGGGCGTTCTTGCGGCGGCAGTGATAAGTATTGCAATGGCGTTAAACGACTTCGGTATATGGGCACTTATTGCTCAGAAGGTTATTAACCTGGCTGTGGCAACTGTTCTTATGTGGCTCACAGTTAACTGGAGACCTAAGCTTATGTTCTCCTGGAACAGACTTAAGGGGCTTATTTCATACGGTTGGAAGCTTCTGGTGTCTTCCTTGATTGATACTGTCTACAGAGAATTGAGCAAGCTTATCATAGGCAAAAGATACTCAGAAACAGACCTTGCCTATTACAACCAGGGTAACCAGTATCCTAATCTTATTGCAATTAATATCAATACGGCCATTGACAGTGTTATTTTCCCGGTAATGAGTCAGGAGCAGAATGACCCTCAAAGAGTTAAAGCAATGACTCGTCGTGCGATGAAAACAGGCATTTACATAATGGCCCCGCTTATGATGGGACTTGCGTTTACTGCACCTAATGTGGTAAGCCTTATTCTGACAGATAAGTGGCTTCCCTGTGTGCCGTTTATGTGTATATTCTGTATCACATTTATGTTTTATCCGTTGCATACAACAAATCTTAATGCAATTAAGGCGATGGGAAGAAGCGATTTATTCTTAAAGCTTGAAATTTTAAAGAAGTTAGTTGGCGTAGTACTGCTTTTGGCAAGTATGTGGCACAGTGTTATGGCAATGGCATACAGTATGATTATAAGCAGCTTAGCAAGCCAGATTATTAATTCCTTCCCCAATAAAAAGCTTCTTAATTACGGATATATTGAGCAACTGAAGGATATTCTGCCCAGTATATTACTTGCTGTGTTTATGGGCGGCTGTGTATATTTTATAGGATACAGCAGTCTGCCGGTATTTATTGAGCTTGCCCTTCAGATTATAGCAGGTGCCGCGATTTACATAGCAGGGTCAATTGTCACAAAGAATGAATCCTTTGGCTATATGTTTGACATTGTAAAATCATTTCTTTCAAAAAAGAAAAAGGTGAACTAAGATGAAAAAGCTTTTAATTATAGGGGCAAACCCCGAAACAATCAGTTTAATAAAAAAAGCAAAGGCTATGGGCATTAAAACCTATGTAACAGACTATAATCCTGATGCTTTTGCAAAAAAGTTTGCGTCTGTTCCGTGCAACGTTGACGGTATGGATGTTAATGGGTTGGTTGAACTTGTAAAGAGCGAAGAAATTGATGCTGTTCTGGTGGGTGTTGCGGAGGCGTTGATTCCTACATACTGCAAGGTTTGTGAAATTTTGGATTACCCTTGCTTTGCTACACTTGAGCAGTTTGAATATATGATAAAGAAAAACAAGTTTAAGGATTTATGCCGAAAGTACGATGTGCCTGTTGTAGCTGAGTTTTCCAAGGAGCATCCGGAAGAATTCGTATATCCTTTGGTTGTTAAACCTGTGGACAGCTCCAGCTCAAAAGGCGTGTCTATATGCCACAACAGGGAAGAATATGATATTGCTGTAGAAAAAGCATTAAGCTTTTCTCCCAGTAAAACATATATTATCGAAAAATATATGGACGGGCTTGAGGTTATTGCATATTACGTTATTCAGGACGGAGAGCCTTCGTTTGTTGCTATGTGTGACAGATATACCAGTAAGGAACAGGTGGGAGTTACACAGCTTCCGTCGGCATACATTTTCCCATCTCAGCATTTGCCTAAATA
>JAFUJG010000145.1 GCA_017468215.1 Clostridia bacterium
GTGTTAGGGTTAACGGTCAGCGTTAACGACAAGTCTCGCACACTGGGAAGCTGCTCATTCTCCTTAAGTATACCGGTCATTATAAGCTTTTTTATCCCGTCCTGTATCTGTTCGTGAATGCTTTTTCCGCTTTTGTAGTCAAGATTTATCATATTTTCACCTCACTGTACTATCTGTACTAATACAGTTATATCACACCTGTTTTATCCTGTCAATACTAAAAAACAAAAAAAGGAAAGAAATTTCTCAAGAAACTTCTTTCCTTTTAAATTTAGCCCTAAGGTCTGTCCTCAAATCTTACCATGTTCCATTCCGGAAAAAAGGTATTACTAAGCTTAATATGACCAAGGTCACACTCACTGTCACCTTCAATGTTGATTTTAACTTCTCTCACGCTTTGTAGCATACCAAGGCTGTTTGCGATAGCATATACGGCATTTGCTTCCTTGTTAACATCGTTGCCGTTTTCAAGCAAAAATTCCTCAGACAAATTAACCGTGCATAAGCCGTTTACTGTATCTACAGACAAAACCTTTACTTTTCCGTTGACGGTTTTCTTCAATCCGGGGGTTAAAGGCTCATTCATAAGAGCTTCCACTACACCCTTTTCCATATTTTCGGAGTCAACCAGCACTTTTTCAGCTGCAAACTGGTTGTTGCTGTATGCATAATAGACGATTGCTTCGGCATATGTAATTTCCTTTTCGGCAGTAAACAGCACAACTGCACCCACAAACAGTGCCACTCCAACACTAATTGCAATTATGGGCAAATACTCCTTAAAGGATGATTTTTTCTTTTTGGGCTGAACTTTCTTTTTACTCATGAATTTTCTTCCTTTCAGTATAATCACGCCACTATTATACTCTGTATTTTCTATTTTTTCAATAGAAAAAATGAAAACCGCCTGAAGGCGGTTTTCATAATAATAGCTTTAATTATTCAGCACTTGCCATTTTTACAAGCTTTGCGTACTTTTCCTTAGCTGTCTTTTCTGCAAATGCAAAGAGTTCCTTTGCTCTTTCGGGGTTGCTTCTTGCAAGAGAAGAATATCTTACTTCGTTCATAATGAATTCTTCATAGCTTGCCTTGGGCTCCTTACTATCAAGCTGGAAGGGGTTCTTGCCCTCTACTTCCAGTCTGGGGTCATAACGGAACAGGTGCCAGTAGCCTGCTTCTACGGCTCTCTTTTCTTCTGCCTGTGCAGCTGTCATGCCGCCCTTGATACCGTGGTTGATACAAGGAGCATATGCAATTACAAGGCTGGGGCCGTCATAGCTTTCAGCTTCAACAAATGCCTTGATACACTGAGCAGGGTTAGCACCCATCGCAACCTGTGCTGTGTATACATAGCCATAGCTCATAGCGATAGCTGCAAGGTCCTTCTTTTTAACTTCTTTACCTGCAGCGGCAAACTGTGCAATAGCACCTGTAGGTGTAGCCTTGGATGCCTGACCGCCTGTATTGGAGTAAACTTCTGTATCGAATACAACGATATTTACATCCTGGTGAGATGCGATAACGTGGTCAAGACCACCGAAACCGATATCGTATGCCCAACCATCGCCACCGAAGATGTATACGCTCTTTTTGTTGAGGTATTCCTTCTTCTTGAGGATTTCAGCTGCTTCGGGTGTGTTCATCTTTGTAAGCACTTCAATAAGTTCTGCTGCTGCAACCTTGTTAGCTGTGCCGTCGTTCTTTGTTACAAGGAACTTGTCGATAACAGCCTTAGCTGCATCATCTGCATTTTCCTTAACTGCTTCTACCTTTTCGATAAGCTGATTACGGAGTGTGCTCTGTGCAAGGAACATACCGTAGCCATATTCTGCGTTATCTTCAAAGAGGCTGTTTGCCCATGCAGGACCTTCACCTACCTTGTTTACTGTGTAAGGTGTAGCAGGTGCACTACCGCCCCAGATAGAGGAACAGCCTGTTGCGTTAGCAATGTACATTCTGTCGCCTGCAATCTGTGTAACAAGCTTAGCATAGGGTGTTTCACCACAGCCTGCGCATGCACCGCTAAATTCAAGATAAGGCTGCTTGAACTGGCTGCCCTTAACTGTTGTAGCCTTAAACTTATCAATAACTTCCTGCTTTTCGGGAAGTGTAACAGCATAGTCAAAATATGCCTGCTCAGAAAGCTGAGTATCAAGAGGCTTCATTTCGAGGCACTTACCAAGACATACAGATGCACAAGCACCGCAGCCTGTACAGTCCATAACGGAAACTGCAATAGCATAGTTCATGCCATCGAGCTGCTTCATACCAACGTACTTAATGCCTTCGGGAGCAGCCTTTACTTCGTCATCTGTAAGAGCTACAGGACGGATAACTGCGTGAGGACATACGTAAGAACACATGTTACACTGTACGCACTTGTCCTTATCCCATGTGGGAACGTCGATAGCAATGCCTCTCTTTTCGTATGCAGCACTGCCTGAGGGGATTTCGCCGTTTACGTACTTTTCAAAAGCACTTACGGGAAGCTTGCCGCCTGCAAATTCACTAATGGGAAGAAGGATTTCGTTAACGTAGTCGATAAGACGACCGGAACCTTCAACCTTCTTTGTGAGAACTTCGTCTTCTGCATTTTTCCAGTATTCGGGAACTTCAACCTTGACAACCTTCTCACTACCTGCATCGATAGCATCGTGGTTCATCTTAACGATAGCGTCACCCTTCTTGGAGTAGGATGCTGTAGCAGCGTCCTTCATATAGCGGATTGCATCTTCAGTAGGGATAATGTCAGCAAGCTTAAAGAATGCAGACTGGAGTACAGTATTGATTCTGTTACCCAGACCGATTTCCTTACCGATAGCAATACCGTCAATTACATAGAACTGAACATTATTTTCGGCAATATATCTCTTAACCTGACCGGGGATATTCTTGTCGAGTTCTTCCTGCGTCATCCAGGGGCAGTTAAGAAGGAACACACCACCGGGCTTAACGTCTGTTACCATGTCATATTTTCTGATGTAGGATGCCTTGTGGCAGGCAACAAAGTCAGCCTTGTTGATAAGGTATGTGGAAGTAATCTTTGCATTACCAAAACGAAGGTGGCTTACTGTAAGACCGCCGGACTTCTTGGAGTCATAATCAAAGTAAGCCTGAACGTTCATGTCAGTATGGTCACCGATAATCTTAACAGAGTTCTTGTTAGCACCAACAGTACCGTCGGCACCGAGACCCCAGAACTTACAGCTTGTAATACCTGCAGGTGTTGTGTCGGGGTTTTCTGTAATGTCAAGAGATGTGTATGTTACATCATCATTGATACCGATTGTAAATCTTCTCTTTTCTGTGTTCTTGAATGCTGCAATAATCTGAGCAGGTGTTGTGTCTTTACTTGCAAGGCCATATCTGCCGCCGTAAAGGTCAACCTTAACACCTTCGCTCATAACAGATGCACAAACATCAAGATACAAGGGCTCGCCTACGCTGCCTGCTTCCTTTGTTCTGTCAAGAACAACAAGGCGCTTACATGTAGAGGGAACAGCTGCAGCAAAATGCTTTGCTGAGAAGGGGCGGTACAATCTAACCTTGATAACACCAACCTTACCGCCGTTTGCGTTAAGGTAGTCAACTGTTTCGCTGATTGTATCACATACAGAGCCCATAGCAACAAGTACTACTTCTGCGTCTTGAGCACCGTAGTAGTTGAAAAGCTTATAGTCTGTACCGATTTTTGCATTAACCTTATCCATATACTTCTGGCAAAGCTCGGGAACAGCATCATAATACTTGTTGGACGCTTCTCTTGCCTGGAAGAATACGTCACTGTTCTGAGCTGTACCACGCTGTGCGGGGTGATGAGGATTAAGGCTCTTATTTCTGAACTCGTCAATCTTGTCGAAGGGAGTAATTTCACGTAAGTCTTCGTTATCCCATACAGCTACCTTCTGGTATTCGTGGCTTGTTCTGAAGCCGTCGAAGAAATGAAGGAAGGGAACCTTTGCTTCCAAGGTTGTAAGATGCGCAACTGCACCAAGGTCCATTGCTTCCTGAGGGTTAGTGGATGCAAGCATTGCATAGCCTGTCTGGCGGCAAGCATAGATATCCTGGTGGTCACCAAAAATAGAAAGTGCATGGCTTGCCAATGCTCTTGCAGAAACGTTAATAACGCTGGGCAAAAGCTCACCTGCAATTTTGTACATGTTAGGAATCATAAGAAGAAGGCCCTGAGATGCTGTGTAGGTTGTTGTAAGAGCACCTGCTGTTAATGAGCCATGCACCGCACCTGCCGCACCTGCTTCGGACTGCATTTCTGCAATTTTTACAGTGTTTCCGAACAAATTCTTCTTGCCTTCTGTTGCCCACTTGTCTGTTACTTCAGCCATGTTGGAAGAAGGTGTAATGGGGTAAATAGCCGCAACATCTGTAAAGGCATAGCTTGCCCATGCCGCTGCGGTATTACCGTCCATGGTTTTCATTTTTCTAGCCATTAGCTATTCCTCCTTAAAATTAAATCTAATATCGCTCCCTTAATCATACATTATTTATTTATTTTCGTCAAGTGACTTTTAAGCAAAAACGACAGAAAATCATTAGACTTTCTGTCGTTTTTTGTGACTTTTAGTTAAATTTGTAGATTTTCTGCGCTAATCTGTAAAGAGATACTGTCAGCTTTCTTCCCTGGTAGCCCGGGAAGGAGGAAATAACATTAAGTGAGAAATACTTAAGCATTGCATATAAATGCTGGTCTTTTTTGCGTATGTGCTGCCAGAGCTTTTCTTTTTTGATAATATTTTCCTCGCCGTCGGCAATATAAAGGAAAATTGTAGAAACAACCATCATCATGGAAAGTGACGAGAACATGTTTTTATAAAGCACGTAGCTCTGCTTTTTAATTTCCTCAAGGTCGTGGCAGTCCAGCATTATATAGGTGATTTTCACCTGCTGGTCAACACGTGATGCCATTATGCTTTCATTAACGCTCTGGTCGCTTCTGCCTATAAAGTAACGGTAAAGGTCAATATCCATATAATAAAGGTTCTTTACAAAAGGCAAAGGATAGTACACGTATATATTATCCACGTAGAAGGTATGCTCGGGCAATTCCAAGCCACATTCAATAAGCATTTCCCTTCGGTATGTAACAGCGTGCATCATAAGATACTGACTTGTTTTAAGACCCTTTGTCTCCTCCCAGGTGCATACGCTCTCAACAGGGAAAACATTTGTATAACGCATTATTTTACTGGAGTTATCCTCCACGTGCTCATACACGTAGTTTGTTGCAATCATGTCGGGGGTTACACCTTCGTTAACAAGCTTGCGTATTCCTGCAAGGTATTTGATATAGGCACTTTCGTCGAACCAGTCATCGCTGTCAACAACCTTGTAGTAAATACCTGTGGCATGCTTAAGCCCCGTATTAACCGCACCGCCGTGCCCCTTGTTTTCCTGATGGACAGCCTTTACAATGAAAGGATATTTCGCCGCATATTCGTCTGCGATGCGTGCGGTGTCATCCTTAGATCCGTCGTTTACGATTATTATTTCAACCTCGTCTCCGCCGATAAGCAAAGAGTCGATACATTTTCTCATATATTCCTGCGAGTTGTAGCTGGGTATAGCAAAACTTACAAGCTTCATACGCATTCTGCCTCCGTTTTTACAGATTTCGTTTTATTCTATCATATTTTGAGCTTATTGTCAAAGCAAAATAGTTTTTTGTTGACAAATCCACAACCATATTGTATAATTTGGAAAAAATAATATGACAGTTCGAAACCATCCTGTCACTAAACAAAACTATGGAACGGCAATTAGTAAGATGGTATTTTTATGCCATCTTTTTTATTGCCTCTCCTAAGATGAGGAGTAAAAAGAATGAATTTTTCAGTAAAAACCATTTCCCGTGCCGCTGTTGTTGCGGCTCTGTACGCAGCACTTTGCTTTTTCTTAAAGCCATTAAGCTTTGGTGTTATCCAGCTGCGTATTGCAGAGGTGCTCTGCACATTGCCCATATTTATGCCCGAGGCTGTGTTGGGGCTTTTTATCGGATGTGTTATATCAAACCTTTTAGGCGGCGCTTCGGTTGTGCTGCTGGATGCCATTTTAGGCTCGCTTACAACTTTGGTTGCCGCAATCCTTACATGGCATTTGTACAAAAAAACTTCAAATATGCTTATAGCATTTCTTCCGCCGGTTATTCTTAATGGCTTGGTTGTAGGCACATACGTACCCTTTATTTATACAGATTTTTCATTTGCTCAGTCTCCTGTTATTCTGCTTTTCAGCATGGTAAGCGTTGCACTTGGCGAAGCAATTGTAATTTATGTGTTGGGTCTGCCCTTTTCTAAGGCATTAAAACGGTCGAATTTTTTAACATTTCGTTAACATTTTTGTAAAAAGCCTCCCCGCTTATTGACTTGGGGGGCTTTTTACGTTATTATTATAGTAGGTAATTATTTAACATTTTATTAAAAAGGAGGATGAAAAATATGAATTTGAAAAGACGCTTATGCACCCTTGCAATATCCTTGTGTCTTTCACTTTCCATGGGTGTTTCTGCCCTCGCCCAGACAGGCACCGTAACAGCCGATACACTCAATATCCGTTCCTCCACAAACACTTCATCCGATATTGTTACAAAGGTATCCTACGGCGCCGAGCTTGAAATACTGGCAAGCGACGGAGCCTGGTACCGTGTACAGCTTCCCGACGGAACAACTGGCTATGCAAGTGCTGAATATCTTTCCTTAAATCCGGCATACTTTGGCGTTGTTACTGCAACAAAGCTTATTGTCCGTTCATCTACAAGTACACAGTCACAGGCAATTACAACACTTCCCTACGGCAGCGTTGTCGAGCTTTTGGCTTATGACGGTTTGTGGTACAAAATCCGCTACGGCAACGGCGACACAGGTTATGTAAGTGCGGAATATATTTCTATGGATTTATCGCTGGCGGTTTCACAGCCTTATGTGGTATACGGTTATATAAGTGCGTCATACCTTAATATCCGCTCCTCTACAAGCACCGATACAACAATTATCACCAAGCTCCCCATAGGCACCTGCGTTGAGCTTTTGGCTTATGACGGCTTGTGGTACAAGGTAAGGCTCGCTGACGGAACAGAGGGCTATGCAAGTGCCGAGTACATATCCTTAACCCCGGTTGAAATTCCCGAAACATATGAGGAATATGTTCCCACTCAGGAAAATGATACAGAGCCTACAGTTTCGGTACCGGTTGTGACAGAGCCTCCCACCCAGGAACAGCTTGACCTTGGTCAGGCAATTGTACAGAGTGCATATCAGTATTTGGGTTGTCCGTATGTATGGGCGGCAGAAGGCCCCGACAGCTTTGACTGCAGCGGCTTTACAATGTATGTAATGAACCTTCACGGTATCTATCTCCCACATCAGTCAGGTCAGCAGTACACCCACGGCAAGGCCGTTTCCAAGGACGAGCTTATTCCCGGAGATTTGGTGTTCTTCGGCTCATCCGGCGGTTCAACGGTAGCACACGTTGGCATATATATCGGCAACGGTAACTTTATCCATGCATCAAGCGGAAAGGCTAAATCCGTAACGGTTTCGTCGCTTTCGGCAAATTACTACACCACTAATTATCTTGGTGCACGCCGAGTTGTATAAGAGTAAACATTTTTATAAAAAATGTCTTGACTTTTGTGCTATATAATGTAAAATAAATTATAATAATGGTATTATTGTGCCCTGCACAATAAGTTAATCGGGAGAGGTCAATTTGAGAGTTATTTCAGGTACAGCACGTGGTTTAAAGCTTTTGTCGCTTGACGGGCTTGACACACGCCCTACCCTTGACAGGGTAAAGGAAGCGCTTTTTTCCATGCTTATACCCTATATCCACGACGCATCTGTGCTGGACCTTTTTGCAGGCAGCGGTGCACTGGGTATTGAGGCACTGAGCCGTGGAAGCAGTAAAGCAGTATTTGTGGACATGCTTCCCTCTGCTATGGAAATTGTTAAGAAAAATGTCTCTCTTGCCCGAATGGAGGATTGTTCCTCCTTTAGTCAAAGGGATGCTCTTGATTATATAAAGCATTGCAGCGATACCTTCGACATTATTTTTCTTGACCCGCCCTATAAGGGTGATTTGTACGAAAAATGTCTTATGGGTATTCTGGAAAACAAGCTTTTAAACGATGACGGTATCATTATTTTAGAGTGGGACAGTGCTCTTTCACGTCCCCAGATTCCACCGCAGTTTGAAGTGTTAAAGGAACGCCGCTACGGCAGGGTTATGATTACACTTCTCGGTGCATGAAAGGAATTGCCATGGCTAAGATAGCGATTATCCCCGGAAGCTTTGACCCGATACCAAACGGTCAGTTGGACGTGATGGCACGCTCGGCAAAGCTTTTTGACAAGGTTTATGTGGCTGTTCTCAATAACACAGTCAAGTCTCCCCTTTTCTCTGCAGATGAAAGGGTTGCACTTATACAAAGAGTAACAAAGGGTTTTGATAACGTATACGCCGAAAGCTTCGCAGGCTTGCTGGTGGACTTTGCAAAAAGTAAAAATGCACAGTTTATCATCAAGGGCTTGAGAGCTGTTTCGGACTATGAGTACGAATGTCAGATGGCACTTGCAAACCGCAATCTTGCCCCCGACATTGAAACTTTTTTCATTACATCATCCCCCAATTACTCGTATCTCAGCAGCAGTATTGTAAAAGAGCTTGCTCGCCACAATGCTCCGCTGGAAAATCTGGTACCGAATGAAATTGTACAAGATATTTATAACAAGTTTAATAAGATTTAGGAGGAATAAATCATGGAAATACTCGAAATTTTAGATGTTCTTGAAGATAAGGTGGAAAATGCCAAAAACATTCCCATCATTAACAGAGCCATCATCGATAAAGAAGACCTTTTAGCTTCTATCGAAGACATCCGTCTCCGTCTCCCCGATGATTTAAAGCAGGCAAGATGGATTAAGGACGACA
>JAFUJG010000146.1 GCA_017468215.1 Clostridia bacterium
CCCGGATAAAGCTTTTGCAATCATTGTCTGCCAGGGCGTAGTCGATAAACATGAGCTTGAAGCCCACAACCAGTATTGCCACATCAACCGCCAATGCAACAACCGACAGCACCGCCTGAGGTATGCCTGCTTCCAAAACAGAATACAGCTTACTCCACAAAAAGCTTACAATAAGGTTCAGTGCGGGATAGATTGCCGCAATATACCATTTGTCATAAAAGCAGAAAATGTCACGGACTTTTACATCCTTGCCCCTGACCATGTCAAGACAAAGCTTTGCCGACCCTACCGTAAGGAAAGAGAACAATGCCAGAAGGAGGTTTGTTGCCCACATGCAGTTATCCATAATACTGCTCAGATATGTCTCCCTGGCCTCCAGGCTTGAAAAGCTTCCGCTGACCGCAAGCTCAAAGGACTCCTTTACCCCGGGCATGAACCAGAACATAAGTGCCGACAGCAAAACAACAACCGCACTTGGCAGCACAGCTATAGCAAAGGCTTTAAAAACCCTGCCCTTTAATGCCGCTTTTGCACGTCGCTTTATTATATAGGAAGGGAATACCGGTTTCATGTAAATTTTTGCACCTCCGATTAAGGCGAGGGGTGAACCCAATATAGTTTTAATCGGCAAATTTTCCGCCATAAGGCACCAAAATGCTCACCTTAAATGTTTTTACCTATTATATATTATTATATCCGAAATTGCAATATTTTTCCCCTGCATCCCTCATTACGACAGCTTTTCCCAAATACAATCTGTTATAATGCCCATATAAACAGGAAAGGTAAGTGATAAATATGGACAGGCTTATGTATTTCACGGAAAATATCCGCAAAAAAAGCCTACAGTTTGCCAAGGACAGAAACATTCCCCTTCCCACGGTTTCGTCAGCTATACTTTTTGTTGTGGGTATTCTGTGCGGCAGAGCTACGCTGTTAGGCCTTCTGCGGCCTTTTGGAGGAGCATTTTTTGCGGCGGTGCTCTCGGGCAGATTTTCGTATTTGTATATGCTGGCAGCGGTGCTGGGGCATGTTTTTTCTTCGGCGCCCTTATACGAAATGGGACAATATATTTTTGCTATGTCTTTTTTTGCCCTTATTGCCGAAAAGCTACCTCAAAAATCAAAAAACAGCACCGTAGTGCGTTCATCGCTTTTCACCTTTAGCCTGGCATTGTCGGGGCTATGCTTTATGTTCACCTCCTCGGGAGGGTTTGACTTTACAACTCTTTATGACCTTATGCTTTTGTTTTTAGAATGTAGTGTGGGCTTTTGTGCTGCCGCACTTTTCCATATTGCTATTCCCCTTGTAAAAAGCATGAAGCTTTCCTTCTCCTTTTCACCTACAGAGGAAATTGCACTTATCTCCTTGCTCGGCTGTGCACTTTGGGGTGGGAAGGATATTTCCTACATAGGTTTTATAAATGTGTCAAATATTTTATGCATACTTATCATTTTGCTTTTTTCAGTGAGATTAGGCAGCGGCAAAGGTGTGATAGCAGGTGTAACCATGGGGCTGGTATCTGCTTTAGGCAGCGGAAGGGTTGATATAAGCTGTGTTTCCTACTCGGTATCTGCTCTGGCAGCATCTTTGGCGGGGGCTTTCGGAGCGATCCCCGCATGCAGTACATTTATCCTGGCAAATGCACTTGTGACTGCACTTGCCAACGGCTCCACAGAGGTACTTATAAATATATACGATATTTTTATAGCCTGTATACTGTACAGTATTATTCCCGAAAAAACGTTGCTTCGCCTTACAAACTTTGGCTCCCGGGACGAAAAAAACCGCCTTGCCGCAGACGAAAGATGCTTTGGTGAATACACCGTTGCCGCAGCAGCCAATACAGTACAAAGCCTTGATGTGCGAATAACAAGACTTTGGGAAAAACGTAAAGGAAAGGACGAAACCGACAGCCGTTTTCTGGAACGCATTGCAAAAAAAGGCTGTGCTGATTGCGGAATGAGGCGAGTGTGCTGGAGCAGAGATGTGCAAAAAACCTCTCTTGCACTTACCCGCACTCGCTCTGACCTTCTGGAAACAGGCAAAATTAAGGACAGCCTTTTGCCAGCCAACTGCCTTAAGCGTGAGGATTTAAAGGTTTCGCTCCTGTCATCTGCCCAAATTTATAAAATTGAAAAAATGTGGCAGGGCAAAAGCGAGGAAATGCAGCTTGTTTTTAAAAAGCATGCAGAGGCTTTTGCAAAAATCCTTACTGCAACACAAAACGCTCTTTCCCATCCACATACCTTTGACATGGCACTTTCCGATGACATAAGCCGTAAAATGGGTCTTGAGGGCATAAAATGTAAGGATGTTGTGGTAATGAGGGATGAGGATTGCGACCCCACTGTTATGCTGCGGCTTGACAATTGCGGAGGGTTTTCCCTGTGCGAAAAAGGGGTATGCGAAATTGTCAGCAGTGCTTGCGGAAGAAAAATGGTACGTGCAGGCAAAAGAGACTGTCGAACCTGCACGGTTAAGTACGTGCCTGCCTCGGCATCACAGCCGAATTTTGCAGTATGCGGACAGAGCCGTGACAGAAAATCCCTCTCGGGAGACAGCGTTCGCTTCCGCATAATTTCAAAAAACCTGTACGCCTTTGTTCTGTGCGACGGTATGGGCTTTGGCGAAAGAGCCGCTTTTGAAGCAAGCGGTGCGGCTGACACCCTGCTTGATTTGATTGAAGCAGGGGTTGAAGGCTCTGCAGCAATGGAAATTGTAAATTCCTTACTTATTCCCTTTGGTGAGGCTACCTTTTCAGCGGCAGATTTGTGCCTTTATGACGCCTCGGACAATACTGCACAGATTATAAAGTGCGGCTCTGCCGCTTCCTTTACCAAGTCGGGAGATAGGGTTGATGCACTTTATTCAAAGAATATGCCGTTAGGGTCGGTGGTAAAAAACAGCGTTGAATCCTTCACTTTGTCTGCAAAAGAGGGGGATATTATTGTTATGATTTCCGACGGGGTACTTGAAGGAAGCAAGGAAACTGCTCTTAAGGATGCCTGGCTCATAGGAGAGCTCGAGGACTTTAACGGCGATGACCCTCATCTTCTGGCAGATACCATAGTTAAAAAGGCGTTGGAACGCTGTGCCGAAAACCCACGTGACGATATAACCGTGCTTGCCGCTTTTATCGGATGATTGCTGTATAAGAATTCTTCCTTTGGAAATAATTAAGGTGAGGAGGGGTTTGCGTGAATCTTACAAAAAAAGTAATTATTCTTGATAAAATTAATTCGCCCGCTATTGCACAGGCAATTTTCATTTTAAAGGATGGTGCCGAATGTGAATTTTCTGCTGTAGCCGAAGCGGAAAGGATTGTGGCAGAGTTCATGGAGGACAAAATTGTCCTTCGCAAAAAAAGCAGTGTTCTGCCCATTGTCATTGCAGGAATTTGTGTTATCGGGCTTTTAGTGGCATTTGCCAGTGTTATTTA
>JAFUJG010000147.1 GCA_017468215.1 Clostridia bacterium
CCTTCGCTAAATAAATAAACATACTTAGCCATTGGATTTTACCTCCTAAATATAATAATTAAATTATTTGCTTAGTTGTATGCGGATATATTATACACTAAACTCACATACATTTCCAGTACTTTTTGAAAAAAACTTTAAAATTTTTAAATATTTTTTAAAACAAAAAGAAAAGCAACCGTTTTAGGTTGCTTTTCTGATAAAATTACTTCAATCTCGGGACGCTGTAGGCATCGTCCACTACCTAATTAAAGCTGTTTTTCTATGCTCTCTGCCAATTCGCCTACTGTTTCGGCATCGTCGTCAATTTCTACCTCAACACCGCCTAGAGCTTCTTCAAGAGCCATTACAATGTCAAGTAAATCAATATAATCAATGCCCAAGTCTTCCAATGTTGTATCGGGTGTAATTTCAGATTCATCGACACTGATGTTTTCAGCAATAATCGAAACTAATGTATCAAATACCATATCAAGACCTCCATATGGCAAGGGGCGTTCTGTTCCATATGCCCTTGCCTTAAGCATTACTGCACAATTTGCGCTCACTATTGTATATGCTTTATATATGTCTGTCAATACTTTTTAACAAAGAAAGATGCAAGAATATTATTTTTGCTGCCCAAAACCTGAACCCTTACAGCATATCCGTTATTCATTTTTTCGTCATCAAGCACAATTGTATTCTTTTCTGCTACATCAACCTTTTTGAGCACATCGCCGTCATAATAGCTTATTACAGCAACTTTGCCGCCATTTATGAAAAGAGCATCGCCTTCATAGCGGCAGGTGGGCTTTTTAGGTGCGTAAATAAGGTTAACCTCACCAATATTTGTATAGCCGCCGTTGGGTGTTTCGTACTTTATATAGCGATATTCAACAAATTCGTCAAGCTCCACGGATGCAAATTCGTGACGCTGGAAATCCTCCTCACTGAACTTGTAAATAACAGTATATTCACCGTCCTTTTCATTACTGCCGGAGAGCACCGCTTCCCAGCCACGGTATTCAAAGCCGGGACGTGAGTTTAATGTTACCTTGTTAAAGGGCAGATGTTCTTCGCCCAGGTCAATTGCAGTAAAGCCTGTTCTGTCGGCATCACGGTCTGCATGGAAGAAGGTTTCCTTGTCCCCGTCCCATGCCTTATCGAACGTTACGTTCACATCGCCGTCCCAAGGCTTTGTGCCGAAGGGTGTGCCTGTAAGCTCAATTTCTCCTGCTATAAACTCAACTTCAACACTCGGTCCGTAAACAGGCGATTCAAAATAGAACAGCTGGTTAGGTGTTGCGTAATATCCGCCGTAAACACCAACCTGGCTACCCGCTTCTGTTGCATGGTTATAAACGTCAACGCTTTCTTCGTTTGCTTTGTTTATAATTCTGTACATGCCCTTATCCTTTTCAAGCTTCCAGAGTGCTTTATCGTCAAGAGTGCTTGTTGTTAAAAAGCTTTCTGTAGAAAGGTACTTGCCAGTTTTTTTATTTTTGAAAGAATAATACTCGCCGTGCTTATCCATTACCCACTGCTGAGCAGGTGCACTGTCACGGTCAGCAATTACAACATCCTTGCCGCTTACCTTAAGTGCTCTTTCACAGCCGGAGCCGATAATGCGGACAGTATCTCCGTCTCCATCAATGATATTTATGGGGTATATAGCCTTTAATCCGTCTTTTTTTGCAACAACCGATGTTGTATCATGAGTTTCTTTGAATATAATCTTATTGCCGTTTCTTTCGATTTCAGGCATGCACTTGCACTTAGTTTCGATGCTGAGCTCTGCATCAACAATGTTACCGTTTTCGTCTTTAACAATAAATTCAAGTTCTTCGCCTACAAATGCTGTTTTAGTATTGTCCTTTTCTGTAAGAGTAATACTCTTGTTACCCACATTGCCGTTAACAACAACAGTTACAACACTGTATGCGGGCACCTCAACGCCCTTGGCTGTTTCCTTCACGGATGCCAGCTCGCAGTTTTTGGTTTTTGTTGTCTCGTAGGTCTGTACGCTTTCAACAGTCATTCCAAGGTTTTCAAGGTTAAAGTCGTACACTTTTTTTGTGCTGTCCGTATTTGTAATTACAAATACAACCTTACCTTTATCCTCGTTAACTGCAGATACAATATTTGAGTAATCGGTTTTCACAAGTGTGTCACCGGGGCGTATGAACTTTGTGAACTGCATGTAAGCATAGTATTTCTTGGGCTTATGAATTTCACCTGTCTCCTTGTCAACAGAGCAGATGTTCCAATAGCCGGAGTCCTTATGCTCGCCGTCGTACGCCATAGCCGTTGCCTGCCACATTACCCATGCGTTAGGCTCAAGACCTCTTAAGTCCTCATTGATTTTGTTGGAAAACCAGAGTGCCGGACCCATATTGCCCGACTTTTCGCCACCGATACTTCCGTCGCCGTCAACCTCGGTCATATAAAGAGGCTTGCCTGCTTCCAGAACTGCATTCCTTGTGTGGTTGTAATCGCCAACACTGTAGGAATGTGTGTTAACCTGGCTGAGTGCATTGATTGCATCCTTGGTGTAAACATTCTTGATGTTTTCACCCGTTCTCCATACGTTTGTCTCATCGGCTGCCGATACGCCAACATATGTAAGTCCACGTCTATCAAGAGCAGACCTTACCAGAAGAATGAGTTTAGAGTGGTCTTCAACATCAAAGTGACAGCCCTCCTGCCAGCCTTCGTAGCCCCAGTAGTTAGTATCGGACTCGTTAAAGGGTTCAAGCGTGTCAAATTTAATGCCGTATTCCTTCTGTATTCTGTAAACCGCTTCTGCAAGATATTCTGCAAAATCGTCAAACTTATCATCGGGAAGGTTATTTTCGCCTGAATTATGATTACCCGAAGAACAGCCGCTTGCTGTCATGTAATACGGAGGTGAATTTGAAAACGCCTCTAATATATCAGCACCGTACTTTACAGCAAACTGCAGTGCAGTAAGCTGACCTTTGTCGTTTTCAAGATTCCAGTTTCCGTCTTTGTCTGTTAAGCCGGGCATATCACGTCCGTCAAATTCTCTCTGATGATTGTGCTCGGGGTCGTCACCGCCGCCTATGTTATAACGTGCTATGTTCAAGCCTAAGCCTTCGTCCTCATCGTAAAGTGCTTTTACGATTGATTCCAGCTGTGTGGAGGTTAAGTTTTCGCCCAAATGATGACCCCACCAGCATATGGATGTGCCCCAGCCGTGGAATTCACCAAAGGGGCTTTTGTTATTAAGGTCCAAACTTACAGCGTACACCTTCTGCTCTAACAGTGTGTTTGCCACTGCAAG
>JAFUJG010000148.1 GCA_017468215.1 Clostridia bacterium
AGACTTAAGCCTTTAATCGCTGCACTTTTAGGCGTAGTTATGGTTGTTCCGATGCTAAGCGGTTGCACCGGAAGCGACAGCGGACATGACGGTGCGCTTAAAGTAATCAGAATAGGAACACATGCTCAGAGTGAAGACGACCCGTTTATGATTGATGCAATCACAGGGGAACAGAACCCCGGCATGAACGCCGATAAAAAGAAGGCATCTGTAACAGCTTTAAATAAGGTTAAGGATGAGCTCGGTGTTGAAATCAAGTTCGTTCAGTACTCCAGCGATTTGAAGCAGTTGCTTCTGCAGACAGTTCTCGCAGGCGACCCCTATTGTGAGCTTGCAGTTCTCTGGGGCGGTGTACAGGGTACTATTCTTTCACAGAACGTACTTCAACCCCTTGACGATTATGCAGACATATTCCATAAGGACCCCGACGGTGCATGGATTCTTCCTCAGAAAACTTTCGGTGCGTATTATCTGATGAACAGAGACCTGTTGTTCAGTAACACATGGCCTATCTGCTATAACATCACAATGGTTGAGCAGGTGCCCTCTCTTAAGGATGCATCGGGCAGAACAATTTATCCTTCGGACCTTTACTATTCGGGTGAATGGACCTGGTCAAGATTTAAGGATTACATGACAAAGATAAAGCAGTATTATTCCGGCAAGAAGGCTGCCTCCGGTGCAGATATCGTAGCCTTTAATACAAACTTCACATTTTTTGGCCTTTTCGCTCTCCACTCTGTGGGCGCAGGCGTTTATGACGGCGGCGCAATGAGCTTTGATACAGATGCGGCAATTTCCGCTTGTGAATTTGTTGACGACCTTATCACATCCGATATTGTAAGCTGCTCCAGTGCACAAAAGGGCGTAAGAGCTGACTCCGGCTGGCTTACAGGTACAGACGCATTCTTAAGAGGCGAAACAGTTTTCACAAATGCTGCAAGATGGAGAATGGATGACTGTTCCACAACACTTGCATCCCGTGGTGAATCAATGGGCGTTATTCCGTTCCCTTATCCTGACGGAACAAACCCCCACACAGATGAAAACTCCAAGTACCGCCACGTAACTCCCATGGCTGACTCTGTTGGCTTGATGCGTGGTATCGATAAGGAAACAAGCATCATTGCTCTTGAAGCTTACAAGATGTACAAGGTTGAGTTCTATAAGGCATATGCACAGGTTGATTCCATTGCACAGTACATGGAAGAAAGAGCAAGTGCCGATGCACTTACCTTCGGTGTTGATATTTTCCATCCCGAGGTTGGCGAACACAATCTTGCAATCTGGAGAGAGTTCGGTGCTTCTCCCGCTAACGAATACTCCGAAGCCTGCGACGTAATGTGGGGCTGGAGCGATATCTTAGGCAGATCCATTTACGGTGTAAACGGTTATGCTAAGTACAGAACAGCTGTTCAGGCAAACAAACAGGAAATTTACAAAAAGCTTGAAACCATAGGCGAGGCTCTTAACAGTGATGGTGCCGTGGATGCTGTTGCTCCTTCACTTTCTTCCAAGAAGACAATCGCACTTATTGAAGGCAGTAACCCCGAGGATATTAATTGGGGCGACTACATTGGTGCCAGCGACAACGCTGACGGTGAATATGAAATTGACCGTGTAGAGATTGACTGGTCCGAGGTTGACTTCAATACAGTTGGTACATATACAGACCTGCTTAAGGCAAGTGTTACAGATAACGGCGGCAATACAGGTTCAAGAAGCTTTACTGTTATGATTTACAGAAAAGACAACACCCAGACACCTTATCTTGTAGCAAAGGAAGTTGTTCCCGAAATCGACCGCAACAAGGATGTGTCGGAAATCAACTGGGGTCAGTACGTTGAGGTAGCTCAGGATGCTGACGGCATTGATATTTCCGGAAACATCAGTGCAGACACAGGCTGGCTTGATGTTACTGAAAGCGGCGAATACCCTGTTGACCTTGTTGCAACAGACTATGTCGGAAACAAAGTAGAAGCGACTATTTTTGTAAAGGTAAAATAATGAAACGGAGGGATAAATAAAAAATGGCAACTCAAGTAAAGAAACACAAGAAAAAGAACGTCGGTCTGATTGTTCTTGTATCGCTTGTTGCGGTATGTTTGCTCCTTGTTGGCCTGGCTTTCGTGCTCCCCGGTAACAGTGATACTACTGCTAATGCGGGTGTACAGAGCGAATTCGTGGATTCTTCTTACGCTGAATATCTTAAGAGCGTAGGCTACGGTCCCGAAAGTACTATTTCATCCGAAGTTGTAAACGTAGATATAACACAGTTTACTACATCGAGTGAAGACGAAGCAGAAGAACCTGCAACAGAAGACCCCACAGGTGTGGCAGAAGAAGTTGTTGATGTTATTTTTGTAGATGAAAGCATCGCTAAGGTTACAGACGGTGGCGTAGCTATCAGTGAACGTGGTAACGTAACATGGTCATTCACTGTTCCCACAGAAGGCTACTACAACCTTAAGTTCAACTACACTTCCATCGACGGTACAACATCCAATCCTCAGAGAACTCTCTTAATTGACGGAGAACAGCTTTTCGACGGTATGCGTCAGGTTGACTTCAAGAGAATCTGGGACAACGGCGAAATCACTTCCAAGGGCGGCAGCGAAATCCGTCCCACAGCTATCGAAGTGTTTGAAGAAGTTGAAATGTTTGTAGCTGATACAAACATGAGAACTCTTTCTCCCTATGTGTTCTTCCTTTCTGCAGGTGAACATACAATCACTCTCGAAGAAAACCGTGAGCCTGTTCAGATTAACGCTATCAGCTTTGAAAAGGCTCCCGTTGAACCTACATACGAAGAATATCTTGCACTTCATGCAAATGCTCCTGTATACGCAGGTGAAAACCTTGTAATGCAGGCTGAAAGATACGAAGGCGGCACAGTGAAGATTACAAAGTCTTCTCCCTCCATCGGTGTTTCTACAGACTATTCCAGCTCTTACACCTATCCTTACCATCACTGGAATCAGCTTCTTAACATCGTAGGCGGCTCCAACTGGGCAACAGCAGGTGACTCCCTTACATGGACAGTTACAGTTCCCGAAGACGGCTTCTATCAGATTGCACCTCGTGCAAGACAGAACATCAACCGTGGTGTTAAGAGCTTCAGACGAATCAAGATTAACGGTTCCGTTCCTTTCCAGGAAGCAAACAAGATTGGTTTTGACTACGCTACAAGCTTTGAAAACTGCGTAATTTCTGACTCTCAGGGTAACCCCCTTCATTTCTACCTCAATGCAGGCGAAAACACAGTTACAATGGACGTTGTACTTGGTGACTTCGCAAATGCACTCTCCAGCGTAGAAGACAGCGTGCTTGCACTTAACAACATGTACCGTAAGGTAGTTCAGATTACCGGTACTGTTCCGGATACATATATCGACTACGAAATTGCTACAAAGGTTCCCACATTCCAGGAAACCATGGAAGAACAGGCAGAGGTGCTCTACAGTGTAGTTGACGAGCTTGTTGCTATCACCGGTGAAAAGGGTTCGGGTACAATCCAGATTGAAAAGGTAGCTCGTCAGTGTGCTCAGTTCGCTGAAGAACCCGACGACGTTGTTGACGAAATTTCTGACTTCAAGAGTAACATCTCTGCACTTGGTACATGGATGCTTGAAATTTCTTCAATGCCTCTTGAAATCGACTCCTTTACATTCTCTGCTCCCGGCGCTGAGCTTAAGAACGCAGAACCCAACGGTCTTATCGCTGCAGCTAACGAAGCTGTAAGATTCGTTGCAACCTTCGTTGTTGACGATACACAGATTGCATCCGATGCAGCTGTTACAAGCGATGCTGTTAAGGTATGGATTGCTACAGGCCGTGACCAGGCTCAGATTATCCGTAACCTTGTGGATGGTGACTATTCGCCCTCTCACGAAAAGAGCATTGACCTCCAGCTTATCCCTGCAGGCGTTCTTCTTCCTGCAACTCTGGCAGGTAACGGCCCCGACATTTCGCTCTCCAACGCACAGGCAAGCGTTGTAGACTTTGCGGTTCGTGGTGCTCTTGCAGACCTTAGGCAGTTCGACGACTTTGATGCTATCGCAGCTCAGTTCAAGGACAGTGCTATTAACACAGCAAGCTATGACGGCGGTGTGTTCGGTCTTCCCGAAACACAGTCCTTCAGTGTTCTTTTCTACAGAAGCGACATTCTTGAAGAACTCAATCTTGACGTTCCCAAGACATGGGATGAAGTAGAAGACGCTATCAACATTCTTCATATTAATAACTACGATTTCTATATCCCCACATCAGCTATCTACTCCACACTGGTATTCCAGTATGGCGGCGACCTTTACCACGGTGCTGCAGGTACAGTTGATGAAAACGGATATGAATACGCTCCAGACGGCAGCGACTACGGTATCAGAAGTGGTCTTCGTGACGAACCCGCAATGCTTGCATTCCAGAAGCTTACTGAGTTCTTCACAACATATGCACTTCCCGTATCCGCAGACTTCTCCAACCGTTTCAGAACAGGTGAAATTCCGATTGGTGTTGCTGACTACACACTCTTTAACACATTGGAAATCTTCGCTCCCGAAATCAAGGGTCTTTGGGGCTTTGCTCCGCTTCCCGGCTATCGTAATCCTGTAACAGGTGAAGTTAACAACGTTGTTGTTTCCGGCTCCTCTCATACAGTAATGATGGAATCCTCCAAGAAGAAGGACGACGCTTGGGAATTCATGAAGTGGTGGCTCGAAGAAGATACACAGGTTCAGTATGGTAATACTCTCGAAGCAATCTTGGGTAGCGGTGCAAGATATGCAACAGCTAACACTAAGGTTCTTACACAGGTGCCTTGGGCAACAAGCCAGTCTGACGTAATCCTGGAACAGTTCGACAACACAATCGGTGTTCCCGATGTTCCCGGTTACTACATGACAGGTCGTGAAATCGACTATGCGTTCAAGGGCGTTGTAACAGACGGTCAGAACCCCAGAGAAGCTCTTTACCTTAATGTTAAGGAAATCAACGATGAACTTACAAACAAGCGTGAAGAATTCCACTTAACAAGATATAACGAGGAGGGTGAAGTGGTAATTGACTAAGCAAAAAGTTGAAAAAGTTAAGCCTGAAAAGCAGAAGAAAAGAAAGCTTCAGTCTATGGAATGGAAAAATGCTTGGAGATTACACACATAAAAGTATATCCTTGTATTGCCCTTCGCACTTATCTTCCTTCTCTTTACAGCACTTCCCGTTGCGGTGTCAATGGTATTAAGTTTTACAAACTTTAACATGCTTCAGGTGCCTGATTTTATCGCACTTGAAAACTACATCAATCTTATAGTTTTCGACGATATTTTCCTTATAGCTGTTAAGAACACCTTGTTCTTCGCTATCGTAACAGGTCCCGTCAGCTATTTGATGTGCTTTGTATTTGCGTGGATTATCAACGAACTTCCTCCCAAAATCAGAGCAATCATGGTGTGCGTATTCTACGCACCCTCTATCTCCGGTAACGCATTCGTTATCTGGAAGCTCCTTTTCTCATCAGATATGTACGGTTACATCAATGCTTACGGCTTGAAGTGGAATTTAATTTCCAGCCCCATACTCTGGTTTGAAACAGCAGAATTTATCATGCCTATCCTCATCATTGTACAGCTTTGGCTTTCTCTTGGTGTCGGCTTCCTGTCTTTCGTTGCAGGTTTGCAGTCCCAGGATATGGCTCTTTACGAAGCCGGTGCAATCGACGGTATCAAGAACCGTTGGCAGGAACTTTGGTATATCACACTTCCGTCGATGAAACCCCAGCTCATGTTCGGTGCCGTAATGCAGATTACATCGTCCTTCGGTGTTGCAGGCATTGCAGACCAGCTTGTTGGTTTCCCCTCGGTTGATTACGCAGGTCACTTCATTTTGAACCACCTGAATGACTACGGTAGCCTTCGTTATGAAATGGGTTATGCATCTGCAATCGCAGTAATCCTGTTCTTCGTAATGATTTTTGCTAACATTCTGGTTCAGAAGGTACTCAGAAAGGTGGGTTCGTAATAATATGAAAAAGTTATTTTCTAAAATAGGTGCGGCCCTTGTAAAGGTACCTCCCTTTAAGCAGATTTCAGCTTGGCTTGCACACAGAAGAATTACAAGAAGAAACCGTTCTCTCAGTGTGGATATCGCACTTACGGTATTCTTAGGCATTTTCGGTATCATCAGTGTTCTTCCTCTTTGGCTTATCGTTGTTAACGCATTCAAGCCTTTGAACGAAGTATTCATGTTCCCTCCGAAGTTCTACGTGGTTAACCCCACAATGGATAACTTCCGTGACCTGTTCCAGTTGATTGGTAACTCTTGGGTACCTTTCTCAAGATACATCTTCAACACAGTGTTCATTACTCTTTTAGGTACAATCGGTTCAGTTATCATCGCTTCCATGGCGGCATATCCCCTTGCGAAGTATAACTTCCCGGGTTCAAAATTCATGAGCAGCTTGATAGTATATTCTCTTATGTTCAACGGCTCAGTAACAGGTATCCCCAACTACATCATCATGAGCAAAATCGGTCTTATCGATACATATTGGGCGGTTGTTCTTCCGGCTATCGGCTCTACAATGGGTCTTTACCTTATGAGAAACAACATGACTCATATCCCGATGTCGCTTCTTGAATCCTGTAAGATTGACGGTGCCAGCGAATTCAAGATTTATTGGAAGATAGTAATGCCTCTTTCCAAGCCTGCATGGATTACAC
>JAFUJG010000149.1 GCA_017468215.1 Clostridia bacterium
ACAACAGAGGACGAATTTAACTACGACGTAAACGACTACGTTTTCGTGCCCGACATCCGTGAAAAAATTTTAAACGGTGTTGAAGAATTTCCTGCAAAGGTTATCACAAAGGATGAAGTAAAGGACATTACTCTTTATGTGAAGGGTCTTACAGAAGATGAAAAGGACATTATCCTTAAAGGCTGTTTGATGAACTACTACGCCGCTAAACTGTAATGATATGCACTTCATGCATGAAATGGCTTCGCCATGATATAAAACCTTAATGAGCCAAAAGCTCATATCATGGAGCAAAGCTCCATATCATTCACGCAGCGAATATCATGCCGTAGGCATATCATCTAATTTATACAGAAAGGAAAATCCCCATGGAAAAAATTAAAATGCTTAACCCCATCGTCGAAATGGACGGCGATGAAATGACCAGAATTCTCTGGAAAATGATAAAGGACGAACTTCTCACACCCTTTGTTGAATTAAATACAGAATATTATGACCTTGGTCTTCCCCATCGTGACGAAACAGGCGACCGTGTTACCTTTGAGGCAGGCGAAGCTATCAAAAAGCACCACGTTGGCGTAAAGTGTGCAACAATCACTCCCAACGCACAGCGTGTTGAAGAATACAAGCTTCACGAAATGTGGAAAAGTCCCAATGGTACAATACGTGCAATTTTGGACGGTACTGTTTTCCGTGCTCCTATATTGGTGAAGAATGTTTCTCCCGCAGTTAAAAACTGGTGTGCTCCCATTACAATTGCCCGCCACGCATACGGCGATGTTTACAAGGGCACAGAATACCGTGTACCCGAGAAGGGCAAGGCTGAGCTTGTTTTTACAACAGATGAGGGCGAAATCTTCCGTGAAACAATTTACGACTTTGAGTGTGCAGGTGTTCTCCAGGGCTTATACAATAAGGATTCGTCTATTATATCCTTTGCTAAATCCTGCTTTGAATATGCCCTTAGTACAAAACAGGATTTGTGGTTTTCTACTAAAGATACAATCAGCAAAAAATATGACCAGACCTTTAAGCTAATTTTCCAGGATATTTTTGAAAAGGAATATAAGGAAAAGTTTGACAAGGCAGGCATTGAATATTTCTACACACTTATCGACGATGCTGTTGCACGTGTTATCCGCAGTAAGGGCGGCTTTATCTGGGCATGCAAAAACTATGACGGCGACGTTATGAGCGACATGGTATCCACAGCCTTTGGCTCGTTGGCTATGATGACAAGCGTGCTTGTTTCTCCCGACGGCAACTTTGAATATGAGGCGGCTCACGGCACAGTAACACGCCACTACTACCGCTACTTAAAGGGCGAAGAAACAAGTACAAACCCCATTGCAACAATTTTTGCATGGACAGGTGCTCTCCGTAAACGTGGCGAGCTTGATAATACGCTTGAGCTTGTAGCCTTTGCTGACAAGCTTGACAAGGCTTGCATCGATACAATTGAAAGTGGCATAGTTACAAAGGATTTGGCCCTTCTTGCCGAAGGCGAAACAAAGAGTGTTAACTCTGCCGATTTCTTAAAGGCTATAAGAGCTAACTTGGAAAAAGCGCTTTAATGAGGTGAAAATATGAAAACAATATATCTTGCAGGCGGATGTTTTTGGGGGCTTCAGAAATATATGGACCAGTTTGAGGGCGTTGTTGCAACAACGGTTGGCTATGCCAACGGCAAAACCGAAAACCCCACCTATGAGGATGTAAAAAGCCAAAAGAGCGACCACAGCGAAACAGTTGAAGTTATCTATGACCCTTCGCTTATTTCCCTTGGTGAAATATTGGAAAAATATTATGTGGTTATTGACCCCACCAGCCTCAACAAGCAGGGTGAGGACGAAGGCAGGAGCTACCGCACAGGTATATACTATACTGACGAGGCTGACCTTTCGGTTATAAATGAAGTAACAGCAGGTGTTCAGGCAAAGAATAGCGAAAAGGTTGTTGTGGAAATTGAGCCTTTAAAGGGTTTTTACCCCGCAGAAGAATATCATCAGAAATATTTGGAGAAGAACCCTCAGGGTTACTGCCATATAGGCGGTTGCTTCTTTGGATAATAATGTATTAATAAAAAAAGCACTTATTGCTTCACGCAGTAAGTGCTTTTTATTTACTATCCGTTCTTCCGACAAGATAATCAATAGTTACATTATATAAATCTGCAATTCTTATGAGTATTTCAATTTTAGGCTCACGTGTCATAAGCTCATAATTTTGATATGTCTTTTCAGTAATATCACAATATATTGCCGCCTGAAGCTGTGTGTATCCTTTTTCTTTTCGGCATTGTTTTAATCTTTCAACCAAAATATGCCTCATAATAATCACCTACAATTGTTCTTGACAAAATCAGTATATCGAATTAAAATGTTTAATATACCAACAATTGTTGGTGTTTATTATTAGGAGGTTATTATGGCTGAGTTTTGTATGGAATGTCTGAATAAAATAAGTGAGACAAATTTCAAGGAAAAAGATTTCATTATGTCAAAAAATCTTGACTTTTGCGAAGAATGCTGTCAGTTCAAACACGTTGTGGTAGTAAGCAAGAAAACATATTATCTTCGCAAACTTCCTTTCTTTAGCTTTTTCAACGACAGGTTTTAAAAAGGTCGATTACTTAACGTAATCGACCTTTTTAGTTAAGATACAGTAAAGAAGTTTTTCCCTGTTTGACTTTAAAACTGTTATGAATTACAATTATATTGGTGATTTGTATGAATAAAACTATATTAAAAAACATAGTACACACTGCTCTCATTTTAATTGCGGCATTTTTTGCCGCCCTTGCTATTCAAAATCTTTTGTCGGCACCAAGGCTTGTTCCGGCGGTTTTTGTGCTTGCGGTATTTTTAATATCGCTTTTGACAAACGGCTATATTTACGGTCTTTTATCGGCACTTGTAAGCGTGCTTGCGGTAAATTTTGCCTTTACCTTTCCTTTTTTTGAATTTAACTTTACCATACAGGAAAACGCAGTTTCGGCACTTATTATGATTGCAGTAACAGCAATAACCTGTGCACTTACTACAAAAATAAAGCAGCACGATGCTTTAAAAGCCGAAAATGAAAAAGAAAAAATGCGTGCAAATCTCTTAAGAGCAATTTCCCATGATTTAAGAACGCCTCTTACTGCAATTTACGGCTCTGCCTCTACAATTGCAGACAACTACGCCGTACTTAAGGATGAGGATAAAATCAATATGCTCATTGGCATCAAGGAAGATTCCCAGTGGCTTATCCGTATGGTTGAAAATCTGCTTTCGGTAACAAGGTTTGACTCGCCCAATGTTAAACTTATAAAAACATCGGTGGTATTGGAGGAACTTATTGACTCGGTATTGTCAAAGTTTCACAAGCGTTATCCCCATGTTAACGTTGGATTACAGATTCCGAAGGATTTTATAGCGGTATCTGCAGACCCTATTTTAATTGAGCAAGTGCTGATAAACCTTCTGGAAAACGCTGTTATACATGCAAAGGGTATGACAAAGGTTAACCTTAATGTGTTCGTTTTAGGCAGCAAGGCTATTTTTGAGGTTAAGGACGATGGTGAAGGCATAGCTCCCGAAAAGTTCAAAACTCTATTCACAACCTTCTCCGGCGCCTCCGGCGACGGTGAGGGCAAAACACATTCAATGGGTATAGGTCTTTCGGTATGTGCCACAATAATAAAGGCACACAACGGTGCACTCAGTGCGGAAAACTGTTCTGAAGGCGGAGCTGTTTTCAGATTTTCACTGGATTTGGAGGAAGAAATATGAACAATAAATACAAAATACTCATAGTTGAAGACGAAGTTAACATTTCACGCTTTTTAACCGCACTTTTAGAGGCAAACGGTTACAGCGTTATAAATGCAAATACTGCCGAAAAAGGTCATCTTATGTTCACATCACACCATCCTGACCTTATTGTTCTTGATTTAGGACTTCCGGACAAGGACGGAATGTGTCTCCTTGACGAAATACGTGAAACCTCCGCTACTCCCATTATTGTTCTTTCTGCCCGAAGTGACGAGTCTGACAAGGTTTCTGCCCTTGACAAGGGGGCAAACGATTACGTTACAAAGCCCTTCGGCTCTCAGGAGTTTGCCGCAAGAGTACGCAGTATTCTCCGTTCTAACCGCCATAGTGCCGACGAAGGAAAGCTCCCCGGAGGCAAGTTTACATCAGGTGACATTACAATTGATTATGATGCCCGCAAATTTTTTGTTGCCGACAATGAGATTAAACTCACACAGACAGAATTTAATATTATGGCACTTTTAAGCGAGCACTTCGGAAAGGTTTTGACCTATTCGTTTATCGCCAAGGAAATATGGGGCTATTTTGACACCGGAAGCATTAAAAAGCTACAGGTAAATATGGCTAATATCCGCCGCAAGCTCTCGTTGGAGCCCGGCAGCGGAAGATATATTTCCAACGAGCTTGGTGTTGGATACAGAATGCATAGCGATTGAAAATTAACATACAATTAACACTGAACGAACATATTTAACTCACTCTTTACCGCTTCTTAACTTTTTTTGTGCTACAATTATTACGAAATACGTTTATTTTACAAAATCTTCGGTTTTACGGTAAACGTTAAAAAGTTAATACAAACAAAAGCAAGAAAGGATTTAATGCTATGACAGAAATCTTAGGTTTTGACCTGCTTGGTCTTATTGGTGGTTTGTGTTTGTTCCTTTTTGGTATGAACATAATGGGTAGTGCTTTGGAAAGACGTGCAGGCGATAAGCTGAGTGCTCTTATCGGAAAGCTTACCGACAACAGGATGATGGGCTTTTTGACAGGTCTTGGCGTAACGGCAATTATCCAGTCATCCTCGGCAACAACAGTTATGGTTGTAGGCTTTGTTAACTCCGGTATCATGACTCTTAAGCAGTCTATTGGTGTTATCATGGGTGCAAACATCGGTACAACTGTTACTGCATGGATTTTAAGCTTAGGAGGTATCGGCGAGGGCGCCGGTGTTGTTCTTCAGCTTTTCAAGCCCAGTACATTTACACCTGTTCTGGCTCTGGTGGGTATTGTTCTCTATATGTTCACAAAGTCCAGCAAAAAGCAGGACACAGGTATGATTCTCTTAGGCTTTGCAACACTTATGTTCGGTATGGATGCAATGAGTGCCGCAGTAAGTGCACTTCGTGACAACGAAGCCTTCTGCAGTATTCTCACAATGTTCTCCGAGCCTATATTAGGTGTTATTGCAGGTGCAATTTTAACTGCTATTATTCAGTCGTCCTCTGCATCTGTAGGTATTCTTCAAGCACTGAGTTCAACCGGTGCTGTAACATACGGCGCAGCTCTCCCAATTATTATGGGTCAGAATATCGGTACTTGTATTACAGCGGTGCTTTCCTCCTTTGGTGCAAACCGTAACGCAAAGCGAGTTGCTGTTGTTCACCTTTCCTTCAACGTTATAGGTACGGCAATTCTGCTTACTGTTCTCTATATTGTACGTGCTACTCTTGCTCCTCCGCTTCTTTCTGTTGCAGCTGACTATGTTGGCATCTCGGTTGCACATACATGCTTTAACGTAATTTGTACTGCAATTCTTCTTCCCTGTGCAGGTCTTCTTGAAAAGCTTGCTTGTAGGCTCGTTCCCGATGCAAAGGTTGAAGAAACAGAAACAGAGCTTGATGAAAGACTTCTTGCTACTCCTTCTATTGCACTTGAACACTGCTATCGCTTCACTGAGGAAATGGCAAACTGTGCAATCGAATCCTTGAGAGCAAGTATGGCTGCAATCGGCAACTATTCAGATTCCAAGGCAGAAGAACTTATGGCAGCCGAAAACAAGGTTGACCATTACGAGGACGTTATCGGCAACTTCCTGGTAAAGCTTTCCTCTCATAATCTTGACGGCTCCGATAGTGTACGTGTTGCCCGCCTTTTAAAGGTTATTGGTGATTTGGAGCGTATCTCTGACCACAGTATAAACATTGTAAAATCTGCCGAAGAAATCCGTAATAAGGATATTAAGTTCTCGGCATCCGCTCAGGGCGAAATCAAGGTGCTGAGCGAAGCAATTGATGAAATTCTTACTCTTACACTTAAAGCATTTGTTAACGAAGACCTTGCAAGTGCACAGACTGTTGAGCCTCTTGAACAGGCTATTGACAAGCTTAAGGACGAAATGCATTTAAGACATATCTACCGTTTGCAGAATGGCAGATGCAGTATCGAGACAGGTTTTGTTCTTTCGGATATTCTCACTAACTTAGAACGTGTATCCGACCACTGCTCCAATATTGCAGGCTGTATTATCGAAACTGCTCATAACAACATGAACCTTCACGAAGGTATCCGTGCAATTAAGAGCGAAGACCCCACCTTCTGGGACACTTACAAGAAATATCTCGGCAAATACACATTGCCCGAAATGCAGCGTAACTAAAAAAAGCTGTTCCTCGTTTGAGGAACAGCTTTTTTTACCGGAATGGTTACTAACAAAAAAAGCTTGCCTGTGGCAAGCTTTTTTATTGTTACTTAATTACTGATAAAGATATGTAACACGAACGATGATTGAGGGAATTGAGAAGTCTACCATAAGAGTAACACTCATTACCTCTGAGCCCTTCTTATAGTAGTAAATTGTCTTGTATTCACCGTCTTCTTCTGTCTTGTAGTGTTCCCAACCACATTCGCTGAGAGCTTTGATATAATCTACAGGACCGTTGTCGTCCTCGCCAACCAGGTATGCATATACGGCACCGTCAGCATTAGAGAAGCTGTCGTAAGATGTTACACCTGTTACGGAGGTGTATGTGGGGATAGCATTACTACGGCTATAGTAATCATAGTTGCTCGTGGTAGTGTTTGTAGTTGTAGTTGTGGTTGTAGTTGTGCTTTCTACATAGCGGTAATCATTGAGCACGTAAACCCAAATCTGGCTGTACTTCCATTCAATAGAGAAAGATACATATGCGTTGCCCTTTTTGTATGCATAATAGGGTGTACCATCTTCAAAGGTGTCATCTCCCTGGTATACCCAACCGTTAGCAACAAGGTGTGCTCTGTAAGCCTCCATATGAGCATAATTGTAAGCGTAAGAATAAATTACACTGTTATCGTCGCCGGGGTCTGCCTCTATAAGAGCTGCACCTGTAACGCTTCCAAAGTCCGGAATATCGGAGTTGTAATAGTTCGTAACAGGCACATAGGGCTTAGTTTTGCTCCAGCCTGCGGCTTCATAAGCGGGCACCTGTGCATTGTAAACTGTTATAGCGTTACCGTTCTGGTCATAAAGGGTTGTCTGTACTGCATTGATATTGTCAGACCAACCGATAGCCAAATAGTTGGGAACCTCGTATGTGTAAACAACAAGTGTGTCACCGTAGATAGTGTACAGTCTTGTAACAGGCATTGTATACCAGCCAACTGCTACGTAGCTTGCTACCTGCGCATTGTAAACAACAAGGGTCTGTCCGTCGGGAGAATAAAGTGTTGTTGTAACTTCGTTGTAGTTACGATGCCAGCCAACTGCTTCGTACGCAGCTACTTCATGTTCAAGCACCTGTGCGGTCCTTCCGTCTTCGGTGTAAATGGTTACGTAACCGTTAGCAGAAGCAACCATACCTGTGCATGCCAAAAGCATTACAACAGCGATTAAACCTGCAATCGTTCTTTTAAATTTTGTCATGGGGTTTTCCTCCGTTCATTAATATATAATACTGATATAATGATACACCTTTTGTCTTTTTTTGTCAACAAGGGGCTATTGCCTGAAGGTTACCGAAACATAACCCGGATAGGTTTTATTTACCATAACACATATCATCATGGTGTTGGCTTTGTCCACAAAATATGTTTCCCACTCGTTTACACCATTGTTTTCGTAATAAATTATCCAACCGTCGTTGCAAAGACACTGTATGTAGTTTGCAACCGATTCATAATCACCAAGTCGGTACAGATAGGAAAACTGTCCTTCATAGGTGCTTTCTGACAAACACTCCGCTGCAGCAAAAGCACCATAGTCAAAAATATAAAATCCGTCATAATAAACAAGGGGAATTTTTTCCCTGCTCCAACCAAGCTTTATGTAATCCTCAACATAATAGTTAAATACGGTACACTCTTTCCCGCCGGGTGCATACAAGGTTGTCTGCACCTCAGTTTTATCAGTGTGCCAGCCTACGCTTTCATATTCGGCAGAGGATGCAGCGTCCACTACTATGCTGTCGCCTGTTTCGGAATACATCCTCACAACAGGATAGGTATACCAACCTAAAGCAACGTATGCTTCTACCTCATGGGAATGTACGGTTAATGTATCCCCTTCGGGCGAATAGAGCACGGCAACATCATCTGCAAAAGCGTTGCAGACACACAAGGACAGCATGGCAAAAATTACAAATAGGCATACTGCTTTTTTATTCATACAATCCCTCCTATTGCCTATCTTTACATTAAATTTTATCACTTTTCCCCGTTTTTGTCAAACCGGCTTGAACTTTTGGCTTATTTATGTTATTATTATAAAAATTTTCCAAAGAAGGTTTTGCTATGAAGTTTATTGAAAAAAATCCTATTATTATGATAATAATAGGCATTATAGGTATATCAGTATCGTCAATATTTGTAAAGCTGTCACACTCTCCCGGCACGGTAACCGCCACATACCGCCTTTTGTGGACAACGCTTCTTATGTCGCCTGTTGTTTTTGGCAAAAGCGATATACGAAATGAGCTTTTTCACTCCTCTGTTAAAACGGTATGTTTGTGTACAGCCTCGGGTTTTTTCCTGGCAGTGCACTTTGTTTTATGGTTTGAATCGTTAAATTTTACCTCGGTTGCATCATCTACCACAATTGTATGCACCGAGGTGATATGGGTAGCCTTGGGCTTTTGCCTTTTTCTTAAGGGAAGCATTTCCAAAAAAGCAGTTTTTGCAATTATCCTTTCTCTTATGGGCAGTGCAACAATTGCCTTTTCATCACCCGGTGACAGCGTTCATATATACGG
>JAFUJG010000150.1 GCA_017468215.1 Clostridia bacterium
AGCAGAGTGCCGAAATTTACGCAAAGGTGTGGATAGGTGATTACACAAGCGTTGAAACAAAGCGTTTTACCGTAACGGTTGCACCTGTTGCGGAAAACGAAACAGATGAAAGCCTTATATACAAAGAAAACTTTTCCACAGAAAGCGAAATGCGTGGTAATTTCCTTGGCGAAGGGAAAATAATTGATGCTGCTATAAGTGACGAATTTACAATAAGTGCTTTTGTACGTGTTGATGATTTGTCAAAGGGCGGCACCTTGTTTAACATAAGCGGTGTAAAGTGTGACGTTAATAACAGCGGATTCACCTTTAAAGAAGGTCGGTGGTATCATATTGCACTTACAAATTCTGCCCTTTATATAGACGGAGAGAAGGCAGAGAATGTTACATTGTCTCCCACAGGTGAGGAAAGCTATATCGGTGCATATTGGGGCAAAATGGATAATTTTTATGTGCACGGAAAGGCGTTCTCCCGGTCGGTAATAAATAGCTTTTATCAGGAAGACTATAACTCTCCCGAGATAGAAATTATCTCGGCGGCTGTTGTAGAAGGCATGGACAGCGTTATTGTAAAGGTTGCCTCCAAGGGCTACGAGGGCACGGGCTGTGTTGTTGCCTTTTCAAATGGTGAGGTTACCCACAGCGGATACAACCAAAGAAGCATTACAGAAGGCGTTAACGTGTTCACGGTAAGCGTGCCCAATATGGAAGGCAAGCTTACTAAGGATAACACAACACTGCTTTTGTGGGACAGTATAACTGCAATGAATCCCTTGTGCGAAAAACACAGTGCCGACAGAGCATATGACTTCGGCTTTGACTATACCCACCCCGACAACCATATGCTTAATAATACCTTCACTCTTATGGATGATGAGACGGGCTTGTATCTCACAAGCGACGGACTTAGCCAGCGGACAGAGGGCGGCAGGTGGAGTGCACCCTTCAGATACGGAACAAACAAGGAGGGGTATTATTCTCTTGTTAACGAAAACGGCAGTACATTGGACGGAAACTTCACCTTTGAGCAGGTGGAGGGAAATGTTTACAAAATAAAGAACAGCGATACAGGCGAGTATGTGGCATATGGCGGCAATGATAAGTGGGCGTTGAGCATTACCTCCTATACAGATATATCAAAAATATTTGCCAGCGAGGGATTTTTCCTTCTTAATGAAAACGAAAGAAACAGCATATATTCCGTAACAGGTCAGGCGTTGTGGCAATCATGGGCAAGGCGTGAGAAGCTTGGCGAAATAGCACAAAGCGGCTATTTTGACCTTGGCGGTGAAGAACAGGCACAAAAGCTTAAAGAAATGCTTACATATTACCCCTCTTACCAGATAAACGCACCTGTTAACAAAACAACCACAGGTGTTGAGGTTACATATTCCCTCAGCAGTATAGTTGCATCTTCCTATTTGGATATGGATAACACTACACGAAGCGGATATAAGGCAACCGTTACCTATAAGCATGCCGAAGGGGATGTGGCAGTTGAAATTTTTGCACGCAGTCAGAATGCTGTAAAAAACATTGCCAAGGGCTTCAGCTTTATGCCATACCGGTTTATAAAGCCTCTTAAAACGGTTATTGACTACAATGCCTCCAACAACCAGTTCAAGGCAGAAACAGGTGTTATTTACATCGAAACAAACTATGAGGTATCAAGTGAAAATGTGGCAGTTACAGGTGCACATGAGCTTGGTCATCTTATTGACTTTGCAGGAGGCAGGATAAGCATAGGCTACTACAAAACCGCAAGGGAAAATGAGTGCTCACTTTCGGGCTACGGCGATACTGCCTTAGGTGAAGATTTTGCCGAGTTCTGCCAATATGTTATATCCTGTATGGGCGACGGCGAAAAGTTAAGACAGGTTAAAGCCATGTTCCCGGGCCGATACAACGCACTTTGCAGCGGCTTATGCGAAATGTACGGCGAATGTATTTTAAAATAGTTAAAAAAGGTGTCTCGTAAGAGACGCCTTTTTGTTTATATTAACAAAATACTGCGTGTACAAAACGCAAACTTTTTGATACAAAGTGCAATAAAAGCCTTTAAACTGGGGGTTTTGGTGAAAAAATATGTATAAAAACTATTGCAAAAAAAGTGGACTGCTGATACAATATAATCAAGAAACTATGTTTAAAAAGGAGTGCAGAAAATGAAAAGATTTTTATCAGTTCTCTTAAGCTTGTGTATGCTTTTGTCTGTTCTGCCCATATTTGCGGCAGAGTATACTGCAGAGGATGACACCATTTTTTACATAAGCTTTGACGAAGAATTGCCCGAAGGTGCAACAGGCTACAACCTGTCTATCCTTGACGAGGGCGTGTACGGCAACTGTGCGTGGTTCAACGGTTCCACAAGCTACATCCATTTGCCCGACAATATTACCTCAGGCGTTACAGACTTTACAATGGCTGCGTGGATTAAGCCCACAACTTCAACAGCCGCATGGAGACGAATTTTTGACTTTGGTACAGGCACAACAAGCTACGCTTTCTTAGGTATGCCTTATTCTGCTACAAGCGTGCGTGCTGCCATGAAGATTAACGGCGGTACAGAATACAACGTTACTGCAGAAAATGCAATTGCAAAGAATCAGTGGAGCCACGTTGCTTACGTACAGGAGGGCAACACAGCAAAGATTTACGTTAACGGTCAGCTTTCCGTTACAAGTACAGCCTTTGCTTCCTCCATGGCAAATATCGGCAACACAACACAGAACTACATCGGTAAGAGCCAGTATCCTGATGCGTATCTTAACGCATATCTTGACGAAGCCTTCTTTGCAAAAAGAGCAATGACTGCTGACGAAATTGCCACTTTAGGTACTTTCCCCACAGTTGTGTTAGATAGTGAAAAGGTTCTCCAGGCTATCGACATTCCCGTAAAGGATAGTGTTAAGGAAAACATCACTCTCCAGCGTGATGCACTTGGTTACCCTGTTACATGGGCAAGTAGTGATGAAGATGTTGTTTATCCCTATGATATTCCCAACGGTGACTATACAATCCCTGCAGGTAAGGTAACAAGAGGGGCAGAGGACACAACTGTTACACTTACTGCAACTGTTGACTTTAACGGCGAAATCCTTACAAAGGATATTGATGTTAACGTTATTGCCGCACCCGAAGCGGTTGGCGATACAGAAGCTTATCTTTATGTTTATTTCCGTGGTAACGTAAAGGGCAGTGAAGAACACCTTTCTATCCACCTTGCAGGCAGTGAGGACGGTTACGAATGGTTTGACCTTAACGGTAACTGGCCTATTCTGGAATCTACAATGGGCACACAGTGCCTTCGTGACCCTTACCTTTTAAGAAGTAAGGACGGCGACAGATTCTACCTTATCGCAACTGACCTTAACACACAGGACGGTCAGGGCTGGGGTCCCTGGAGCTTAGAGGGTAGTAAATACCTTATGATATGGGAATCTGACGACCTTGTTAACTGGTCTGAACAGAGAATGGTTAAGTTTGCAAACGACGATATGGGCTGTGCATGGGCACCCGAGGCTATCTGGGACCCCGACACAGAGGAATACCTTGTTTATGCATCTGCAAAGGACTTAACACTCGGCTCCTCTGCAATCGACACAGTTTACGTTGTAAGAACAAGAGACTTCCGCACATTCTCTGAGCCCGAATACTTTGTACGCCCCTATGAGGACAACGGCGTTACAAGCTACAGCGGCGGTACAAGACGTATTGCGGCTATCGACTCCAACATTATTCGGGCAAACGACGGTAAGTTTTATCATTTCTACAAAAAGTACAACAGCGTTGTTCAGATGCTTGTAAGTGACCACGCATCCGGTCCCTGGGAAGAAGTTCCCGGCTACCAGACAATCGGCGGTGAAGGCCCCGGTAGCTTCCTTGTAAAGGGCACTGACAACACATACGCACTTTTGATTGATAACTACTCTGTTTATGTGCCTTATCTTACTACAGATATTGCATCCGGTGTATTTACTGCAGGCAGCGGCACAGTTAAGATGCCTACAGGTAGTAAGCACGGCGGTTTCCTTCCTATAAATGCGGAAGAATATGCAAGAGTATTAGAGGTTTACGGCAGCCCCACTCCCGATGAAGCAGGCAGTGATGCAAGATACACATTTGACTTTGAAAGTGACGTGGCAGATTACCTTAAGGGTAATGCTCAAGTAGCATACAGCGAAGAAAAGGGCAGCAACGTACTTGTTCTTGACGGTAACAGCTCCTACTTTGAGTTCCCCGAAGGAACCTTTGACAGACAGGATTCTATGACACTTTCCTTCGATGTTAAGAACACAAGCACAAATGCCGAAGCGGCATATATGACCTTCAGCATGGGTACAGGCGACAAGTATTACTACTTCTACAAGACAAATTCCAACACAATGAGAAGTGCAATCAACGTTACAAGCCCTGTTACAACAAATGCTTACACATACGAGGAAAAGGCAATTTCCAACACTTTGGGCGATTTAACAAACACATGGATGCACATTGACCTTGTTATGGACGGCTACACAATGAAGGTTTACAAGGACGGCGTTCTTGTTGCAGAAAACAACGACCTTGGCACAACTGTTTCACATATCGGTCTTGAAGGACTTAGTGCTTACCTTGGTAAGAGCATGTACTCTGCAGACCCCTATTTTGTAGGTGAATTTGACAACGTAAACGTATACTACCGTGCACTTACACCTGCCGAAATTGCACAGGGCACAGGCAATACAGACGAGGACATGGCAGCTCTTGATGCGGCGGCTGTAAACTTTGGTTGCGACGTGAACTACGTTACAGGTAATATCACACTTCCCGAGGTGGGCGTTTACGGCAGTAGCATTACATGGAAAACAAGCGACGATACAGTTATCGACCTTGACGGTAATGTAACCGTTCCTGAAACAGGTGTTAAGACAGTTACTCTTACAGGTACATTTGTATATAACGGTACAGAATATGTTAAGGAATATACACTTTTGGTAAAGCCTGCTACAAGCTATATCGAATCTACTCTTGAATCAAAATGGAAGACATATAATATCCCTGTGGCAACAAGTACGGTTACATACAAGTTTGACCTTACTGCTGCTCAGTCAGGTATTGACGCAGGTGTATCCTTTGGTGATAAGGATGTTACACCCACTGCATACGGTCATATGCCCATCTTTGTAAGAGCTACAACAGGCGGTTACTTTGATGCATATAACGGCACAAGCTATCAGAAGACGGAAACTGTTAACTACGAAGCAGGCAAGACATATGCTTTCACAATTGAAGTTGATATTGTTGCAAAGAAGTATTCTGTTTACGTTGAATTTGACGGAGAAAGAAAGACTATTGCAAACAACTTCACACTTCGTACAAGTGCAACCTGCGACGATTTAGGCAAGATTATGGTTTATGCAGGTAACGGCGTTTCAACAGAGGGGCAGCTTAAGGTTACAGACCTTGAGGTTATTTTACCTGCGGCTATAAAATTTGAAAACGTAGCAATCAGCGGCGGCAAGGTAACAGGTAATGTTATAGCAGAGGAAGACCTTGGCGAATGCATTGTTATTGTTGCAAGCTATAACGATGACGATGCACTTGTAAGTGCACAGGCGGTTAAACTTAACGATACTGCATTTGAAGCAGATGTTACAACAAACAATGTTAAGGTAATGCTTTGGAACAGTAAGGCAGGCATGGTACCTTATCTTGAAGCAATTACCGTTGAATAAAATTCAACTTAAAAAGGCGTGTGAAAACACGCCTTTTTGATTGCAAAGAATGTAGGTTTGTAGTATAATGAATTCAATAAAGTTGAATTTGCCGAAGGGGGAAATGTGCTGTGAACAAGAAAAAACTTATAATGTACGGCGTTATTGTGTTGCTTTGCACTATTGTTTTTATAAAATTTAGCGACAACGACAGAAAAACAGCAAAAACCCCACCGGAAAATTTTGCCCAAGAACAGCAAACCGAAAATAAGGAATATCCTATTAACGATTTGTGGGTGTACAGATATAATTCACAAACGGGCAAAAGTGAATTTGCTCCTTGCGGATATGTGGATGAATATACATCAATAGTTGCAGAACCCCATAAGGAACTAACAGATGTTATTACAGGTAGTTATATGTACCTTGGTACAATAAAGGGATATCAGAATAGTGATAAAACGATGGAAGTTTTTCAAGTTCGATTACCGGAAATTTCAGAAAATTTTGTTCTGACTAATGATAATGTTAAATTAGATTATTCCGGTAATAAAAAAATGATTGAAGTTACCGGTTGGATATACATGCGAGGGACTACGATTATAGCGGTATCTCCATTATATGAGGAATGATTTTTAGTCCTGTCTTGACAAAAGTCGAATTGTGGCGAAGAAAGTAGAAAAAAGCCTCCCTTGCCTAAAGGGAGGGGGACCACCGAAGGTGGTGGAGGGATTGCAAATGAAAACAAAGATTAAATATTTGATAATTGTATTTATTTTATGTTTAATGATTATACATATATTTTCTCTTGTTAAATGTGAAATCCTGACACATAAGCATTATGATGAATTTAAGGATGTATATAAACAAAATACAATGCTTGGGGAAATGGAATTTTTTAAAGTTTTAGAATATGAAACATGTGGTGTTGCGAAAGTTTACTATATTTCCAAAGGTAAAACCGAAGGAAATGTTTTGACATTTGCCTATGAAGATGGTACATGGCATGAGGTTTCATGGAATACAATTTGGTCAAAAACAGGTAGTGCTGATGATGTGATTTATCCATATTGGTGGCATTGGATATATTGATAAAATGAATCCCTCAGTCAGCTACGCTGACAGCTCTCTTTAGGCAAGGGAGCCTTTGAAAGGAGCATGGAAGTGAACATTGAATATAAAAGCATTCGTGATTTTGAAAGCAAAGATTTAGAGAGATTATTTCTTTCAGTTGAGTGGTCATCAGGGCATTTCCCTGATAAGCTTGTAGTTGCTATGAAAAATTTTAGTACAGTTTATTC
>JAFUJG010000151.1 GCA_017468215.1 Clostridia bacterium
AATCTCAAAGCTAAAAATTTTAATCGTTTCATTAAGATGAAAATCAAGCCCGAGATAAGGGAATGAAATATGGTTCATAACCATCCTCCTTATTAAATTTTCCGCATTTATGTACATGTACCCTAAGGCTATGAGATTTGAACCCAATCCTTAAAGAGTACATGCTTTAAATTTATCTGATTGCGTCCGAGACATCGTGCATCACATTGTTTGCACCTCTGCCTATATCCTCAATGGCATTGCCAACGCCGTCAACTGCATTGCCAACACCGTTTGACGCATTTCCGAGCATATTCGATCTTCTTGTGTTTGTGCCCGCCTCATCTGTGCCTACAATTGCATCGTCTGTTACGTTATTGTCCACAGTGTCATTCTGCAACATGTCATCATTTGCAATATCGTTATCAATGTTATCCTCGGCCACATTGTCGTTTCCTATAATACCGTCGTTATTGGCATCATCCTTACTGCAGCCGCAGCCTGACAGCATCATAACGCAAAGAGCTGTAACAACAAAAAACCTTTTCAAGCTCATTCTCCTCCTTTTTTGCATACTGAGATATAAACCTCATAATTATTATTATCCAGTCTTCATCTGAAATACAAAAAAATTTTTCCTTTATGCGTAACAAAAGAGGGATTTTGTAATATATATGTATTGCAGGGAGATATTTCCTGTTAACTCAAAGATTTGAAAGGAGAACTATTATGTTCGGATGTAATAACAATAACTGTGGCTGCGAGTGGATTATTATCCTTATTATACTCTTTTTCTTCTGCAACGGATGCGGTAACAACAATTACTCAAACAACGGTTGCGGCTGTAACTGATTGAATAACCCAAGCGTGCCTTAAGGCACGCTTTTTTTATTTAAGGCGAGGGGATTGAACCCAATATGGTTTTAACAAGAAAAGGGCATAGGGGGTTCGACTCCCCTCGCCTTAAGCATTTCGGCAAGGTTTCTGAGTGCTTTTCCTCTGTGGCTTATGCTGTTCTTTTCCCCACTGGACATTTCGGCAGTAGTTTTACCCATGTGAGGAACATAAAATACCGGGTCGTAACCAAAACCGTTTTCGCCCTTAGGCTCATGTGCAATAACACCCTCGCACACGCCCTGTGCTTCATAAACCTTTTCCTTTGTGACAAAAACAATAGAGCATACAAACTGTGCACCTCTGAGCTCGTCATCAACATCCTTCATGTTTTCAAGCAAAAGAGCTGTTCTGCCCTTATCGTCCAAGCCTTCGCCGCCGTAGCGTGCACTGTAAATTCCCGGAGCACCGCCAAGAGCATACACCTCAAGACCGCTGTCATCGGCAAGTGCGGGAATACCTGTTTTTTCAAAAATTGCCATTGCCTTGAGACGAGCATTTTCAATAAATGTTGTTCCTGTTTCTTCAACATCAATGTCAATGCCTGCTTCCTCCTGAGTAACAATATCAAAATCGGGAAGAATTTCTTTAAATTCCTTAATTTTATTTTTATTCTTTGTTGCTGCAATGATTTTTTTCATATGCCTGCACCTCTTTTAACTTTAAATTTGTTTTTATTGTAGCATAAATTATCCTGTTTTAAAACATTTTTTTGAAAAATACTTGACAGGTCAGAAAAATAGTGTTATATTAAAGTCAAAGAAAGTCAAAGTCAAATTATCGAGGTGTTAACTATGTCAATATCAGATTTAATAGAACAGATGCTTATCGAAATGCTCTCCACATCAGACGGCAGTGTGGAAATCCGACGCAATATTCTTGCAAATCAGCTCAACTGTGTCCCCTCGCAGATTA
>JAFUJG010000152.1 GCA_017468215.1 Clostridia bacterium
CTGTTTACAAAATCACGGTTCTGATATTTTTCAAAATCACGCAGGATTCGCAAATCCAGTGTTTTTTTATCAAGAGCCGGCTTCAGGTCTAAAATTATTTTATATTTACCGCTTCCGTGCATGTGACCCGATGCCGACAAAATAATAGGTCCGGACATACCGAAATGAGTAAACAGCATTTCTCCTAAATCAGTATACAGTTTTTTGCCCTTTTCGTCAAGAACAGTTACCGAAACATTTTTTAAACTGAGCCCCTGCAGGCTTTTCACCTCGCTTGCCAGCAAGGGTATAAGCGAAGGCTCAAGCTCAGTTACACAATGCCCCAGCCTTTGTGCCATGGCGTATCCGTCACCTGTGGAGCCTGTTTGGGGGTAGCTTTTGCCGCCTGTTGCAATGAGCACGCTGTTAGCAGCAACATAGCCGTTTTTACATCTTACGCCTGCAACCTGTCCATCCTTTGTGTCGATATCAATGGCGTGGTCAAAAACCACATTGACACCTAAACGGTTTATTTCGTTACGCATGGCATTGACAATATCCTTTGCCTTGTCGCTTACGGGAAAAACCCTCTGCCCTCTTTCAACCTTTAAGGGCACGCCCAAGTCTTCGAAAAATTCCTTAACATTATAGTTTGAAAAAGAATATATGGCACTGTACAAAAACTTGCTGTTACGTGGAATGTTCAAAAACAGCTCCTCGGTTTCGCAGTCGTTTGTAACGTTGCATCTGCCCTTGCCTGTAATACCCATCTTTTTTCCAAGATAAGAGTTATGCTCGATGAGTGTAACCTTTTTATTGTTCCGTGCAGCATATATTGCCGCCATCATACCTGCGGCACCGCCGCCGATTATTGCCACCATAATATCACTTTCCTTTTTCTCTGGCTACAAAGAAAATTCTTTCGCTTTTATCGTGCGGAGCATCAAAGCTCAGGTTATCAAAAACGCCTACAACCTCAAGCCCTGCTTGCTCTAAAAGATTGGTTATTTCTTCAACGCTGTAGGCTCTTTCATAATGAGTTTCATCATAGCGGTAATACACATCCTCGTCCTTTTCAAAGAAGGTCAAATCAAATGTGCAAATTTTCTTCTTTTTGTCGTAGCTGTTCTGCCACGAATAAAAAATATCCTCGTCATCCGAAACATAAGTGTTGTTTCCCAAAATGTGCTCCAGCTTATAGGCAGAGTTTATATCAAATATGAAAAGTCCCTTAGGGTCAAGATAGTTATTTACAAGCTCAAAAACCTTCAACAGGGCTTCTTCGTCGGTTATATAGTTAACACAGTCCAATGTGGAGACAACCGTTGCAACGGTTCCGTAAAGTTCAAAGGCGGTCATGTCCTGATTTAGAAAGAGGATGTTTCGCTCATCGTCATACGCCTTTTCCCTTGCCACGTTAAGCATATCAACAGAGGAATCCACGCCTATCATCTCAAACCCCATGGAGTCAAGACAAAGGGTCATGTTACCTGTGCCGCAGCCTAAGTCAAGGCACAAGCCCTTTTCACCGCCGAACTTTTCAATTATTTTAACATAATAGTCTGCAAAATCACCATACGGCACATCCTTCTGGAGTGCATCGTACAAATATGCAAAATCCTGATACATAGGCTACTCCCTCTCTAATTTTGCGTATAAACCTAAAAGATTTTTCTTGCCCACGCTGTCAAATGCAATCTCATACCTTACATCGTTGCCGATGCTTTCCTTTGCAATGATAAGTCCGCCGCCAAACTTTTTGTGTTTTACTCTGTCGCCTATTTCAAAGGTCAAATTGCCTGTAAGGTCCAGCTTTGTTTCCTTTTTGGGCAAAAGTGTGGTTTCGGCAATCTTGGGCTTTCGCTCAAAGGAGCCAAATCCGAAATCGTCATCAAAGCCGCCCATGGAGGCACTTCTGTAAGGTGTTTTTTCGCTGTATTCGTACACATTTTCGGGAATTTCTTCCACAAACCTGCTTTTCTGGTAGGGCGATGTTTTTCCGTAAACAGTTCTCGAAAAAGCACCTGTTATATACAGCTTTTGCCTTGCTCGGGTAATACCCACATAGCAAAGTCTTCGTTCTTCTTCAAGCTCACTTTCGTCAAAAATGCTCATAAATGAGGGAAAAATGCCCTCGTCGGCACCAAGCAGGAACACCACCGGGAATTCAAGCCCCTTTGCCGAATGCATCGTCATGAGCGTAACGCTGTCCTCGTCCGCATTCAGATTATCGAGGTCGGTATACAGCGATACCTCCTCCAAAAATCCGGAAAGTGTAGGATACTCATTGCTTTCCTGATAAGCTACAGCCTTAGTGATCAACTCATCGATATTGGAAAGGTGGTCCTCCGCCTGCTGGTCATCGTCGCTCTCAGCTTTAATATATTCCACATAACCGGTCTTTTCTATCACCGCCTGGATCAGATCGGAAATC
>JAFUJG010000153.1 GCA_017468215.1 Clostridia bacterium
GGCGAAGATTGCGAGAAGGTAATGATACTCCTCAGGGAGTATATTTGGCACATCGCCAACGTTTACAAGTTTCTTCATCCCTGAAAACGCTTTATTATAATGTTTAATTCTGTCAATAGCTTGATTAATGAATAGCTTGATTTGAGATTCTGTAAACACGTAGGAATTCGTATCTCTCGTGTACATTCTCGTCATTTGCATTAATTCACTAAAAGTCATTCCATCACCTTATATAAAAAGGTTACAGAAAGGGGCAGTTATACCGCCCCGTTTCCGTTATTAATTAGAAGGAGGTAATCCTAAGATTAGGCTGAAACTCCTGTTGAGCCTACGATACCTCTCCAGTCTGATACACCGTATGAGAATCTCATGTAAGCTCTATACTTCGCTACGAATGTGTCGAAGTCTTCTCCCCACTTAAACTCTGGCTTAACTCTCCAGAAGAAGTTAATCTGTGCGAGAGTAGGGTCGATGATAAACCAAGCTGTATCTGATCCACCGTTAGCTTCGCCAAGGTAGTCATATACTACGAGGTCGAGTGCACCCTTTACAGAGTTCACGTTATTAAGGTCTGTACCTGCAAGCTGTGTTGAGTTAAGAATTTCTCTTGCTTCAAATTCGAGCGCAGGAGGTACTACAAGCTTCTTTGGTGAAGCTGCGATGATGTTACCTGCTTCGTCAACAGTTTCTCTCATCATAGTCATTGCTTCCTTAAGAGTAGCAGTCGAGAGCGCACCAGTAACGAGGTTGCAACCTGTCTTTGTGCTGTTGAGAAGAGGGTGGTCTTCAGCAAGTAACGCCTTGCCATCGTAAATAGTAGCAGTTGTTGCGTTGATGAAAGTCTTTGCAGCTTCCTTTTCAACGAATGCTCTACCACTTCTTGCGAGAGCTGCAGGGAACTTGTTGATCTGATTGTACTGTTCGTCGTCTACGAGTTCTCTACCGAGCATGAATCCCTTTGTATAAGCCTTATGCACGTAAGTTCTTTCGAGACCCGGATCGATTGTGTCGTAAGGTACTTCAGCAATTTCTGAAATTCTTTCTTCCCAATCTCCGAATGCTCCGAGACCGTAGTCAGTTTCCTTTGCCTTCTTTGAAGTGAGGACATTGTAAACCTTTGAGAACTGTTCTGGTACTTCTGCGTATGTTTCAAAGAAGATTTTTCTTAAACCCGGTTCGAGTAATTTTCCGAACGGCTCGCTGATATGCGTATTATCTACTGTAGGCTGTACTGGTGTAGGCACTACAAATCACCTCATAAATTAGTTAATTAATTTTTCCATTTTGCATATTCAGACTCACTGATACCCATAGCCGCCGCAATTCTCTTTTCTGCAGATGTAAGGCTGACTGGTTTCTGTACCTGCGATGTCTGCTTATTATCAACAATAGTGGATACGATTCCACGGTTTGCTTCTAACTCTGCCATAAGTTGAGCCTTTGCTGCTTCAATTGCTGCCGTTTGGTCAGTCTTATTCGCATCGTAACTCAACGCTTTGTAAACGAACTCTAAATCATCTGTTTTGAGTTCAGCGGCTTTGTTATACACAGCAATTTCATCCACATCACCATACTTTGCCTTAAGCGCACTCATCTTCATGTCAGCTTCCATAGCTCTCTGATTGTAGAGTACCTGTTTAAGCATTTCGTTTTCTGTTGTAGGAGCAACTACGCGACCAACCGCATTAGGGTTAGCTTCTGCCTGCTTCATAGCTTCTACAATGTGTGGATTAGTACGGAGATAATTGTAAAGCTCAAGAGCATCCTTGGCTTCTTCTCTCTGTCTTGCAACTTCCTGTGTCTTTTTCGTGTAGTCAGACTGACGAAGATTTCCCTGTTGCATCTCCTTAATCTGTTCGGCAGTAAAAGTACCAACACCTTCGATGTTGTAAGTAACAGGTCCTTCAACAACTTCTGGTGGGGTTTCCACAGGTTCTGTAGTTACGTTCACATCTTGAACGTCGATGATAGTATCATCTGCGGATGTAGGTTCTGTTTCCTGTTGTCCGAATACTTCCGGGTCAAGAGCAGTTCCTTCATAATTTTCAAAATTCATATTTTCATCTCCTTGCAGTCCCTAACGGGTTATTGCAAACTTAAATTTGTAACATATCTACAAGCTCTGGGTTTTGCTGAAGCAACATAGCTAAAGCTTCATCATCAAGCATTGAAATTTCCTGTAACAATTCAGGCTGAAGTTGTCCAGACTTGTCGATCTGGGTCTGTAATGCCTTTGCTTCATTCATTCCTTGCTGATAACCTTGATCACGTATTTCTTCTCTTGCAGCCTCATCATCATCACGCTGAATTCTCTGTTGTACTTGTCCTAAACCTTGAGAGAGTTGTTGAACTGCCTGCATAAGCTGTTCAATCTGTCCCATAGCTTCGTTACTTACCATCTGCTGTTGTTCTTGAGCCTGTCTTTCCTGCTTAAGCTGGTTGAAGTAGTTAAGAACAGCCTGTTTATTAACATCCGGTAAATAATCAAGTACTGCTTCTCTTGGTACGCATGGAAGTCCATCTTCCGCCGGAGTCTGCATGAGTCTAACCATGTTGTCAAACATACTTGCACGAGAACTCTGCATAATGCTTGCCCCTCTGACCTTAATCTTATAGTCGTGTTGTAACTGTTCATTAGGGTTAATTTCAAGCATTTGATAGCTTGATTGCGGAGCTTGGAACATTCCCAGAAGTGCGTTCTGTTCAGCGTCATCCACCTTACGAGGAATAACTCTGTTAAACTTCCAAAACTGTTTAATTCTTTCGTACCATTCTGTACCCATAACGCCGAGGGCGTTTTCGTGAAGAGTAACTTTAAGTCTGACTCTGATTTGAGCTGCTTCTTGTAACGCAACAATTGCGGCTGCTGACTGGATACCAGTCGGAGTCTGTCCTCTTGTTACGTCATGCACACCAGAGATTACTTCAATATCTGCCTTAAGCGTATCAATCATCTGATGCACGTACATCGGCATTGAAGGAGGGCTGTCTCTACGAACTTCTGTATTAGGATTCTTACGAATAATAAGTCCCGGTCTGTTCGTTAATTCTCCCTTCGGAATACCGGCGTTCTTGTCGATAACCCACTGCATGTTTGCAGTATGTTTCGCATTGTCAATAATCTGATTGTATAAATCGTTAGCTTCCTGCTGAGGAGAGAGAAGCCACTTTACTTCTCCTTCTCCCCAGAACTGTCCCGGTACATCAATATCCTTGAATAAGAAGAATGGAAATCTACCAGTATGGTATGGGTTTTCCTTATCGTCAAGAATGACTCCTAAATCGGGGGCAGCAGTTATAACCCTACCTTTTGCATACTTTCTCTTTTTCTTCTTGACAGGCTTTCCTTCCTTGTCGACATCCTCTACGTCAATAGTCGTATAATCTCGACACCAAACTTCAAGTCCAAGTACTGGATTGTCAATTCATGCATTTACATCTCTATCACTTACAAGTTCAGAGTACATAACGTCACTACCTTGAAGCTTTTCAGCATGGTCTGGATATTTGTCCTTGAGTTTGTTAACATGAACGTAGTCTGCGTAGATGAGATATTCTGCGTTTTCTACGTTAGTAGCAAGTGGGTCTGGAAATATATTAAAAGGAGAGATTGGAATTGGGTTAACTTCACCATCAACATCTCCATCTTCCTTAAATTCGTAAGGAAGCATGAACACTGAAGTTCCGATGGCGAAAGTATAGATTGAATTTGCAAGACATTTTTCCTGCATGTTCGTTCTGTTCCATTCCCAGTCGAGAATTGTATTTATGTCGTTTGCATAAGGAATACCTTCTGCAGTACAAGGGATTGCTTCGAAAGCAGGATTAGCGTCAAAAAGAATAGGGCGCATGCTTTCAATAGTAGAGTAAATAAAATTACTTGAATGGTTTGTTTTATAAGAAGGGGTGGAGACGTTCTCGTAAAGAGTATTGTCCCACGCGTTTAGATAGGTAAGCCACCTTGCCGTATAAGGCTCTTTTGCAAGCATAGCTTCCTTGAATTTCTGCATACACCAACCGGCTAACTTAAGCTCTTCTTGCTTAAGGTCGTCCTGTGTCTGCTTTTTAGACTTTCTCGGCAAAAGTTTCACCTCTATTATTCGCTGTATTCAGCGCTGTCTTCTCGTCTTTCAAAGAGTGGATCTAAAATATCCGGAATTTCCTTCTCGAAATTCCTGTCTTTCATATCATCTTTGCTGATTTCCGGAACGTAATCCTCGCCACGACCTTCAAGGAATGCCTGCAATGCAATGCCGAGAGACATTACGCAGTCGTCGTGCTTTCCTTCTTGAGCATTTGTTTTGCCCTTGTCGTCGATGACGTAGGTATATAGTTCGTCTACTATTTCCATATCCTTAATACCGAGCCACTTTTCTCTGACGAATTCAGCGAGCTTGTCTATCATGAGAGGCTTTGTTCTCGCATTAGTAGAGAAGCCGATTTTCTTCGTAGTAGTATCGCTTGTTTTGTCATAAGACTTGGTATAAAAGATGTTATAGTAATCTTTATTAAGCACAGCCTTAAGAGTAGTAAGACCGTGATTATTGTTTTCTACAGCCAGATATGCATCGTTGTATATTATAGCAAGTTTCACCATTTCATCTCCGAATAAGTCGGGGTCTATATGGTTACGCCATTTTGCAACGACATTCAAATCTTCATCAAGTACTGTTCCAACAGAGTAGTCTCCTGTTGCAAGACCTTCGGCAACGTCCGCACCAATAGAGTACGCTTTATCCTTCTCCGGCATTGCCCATATTTTGAGACTACCTTTATCAGTACTTATAAGCTTGAGTTGTCCTCTCTCTTCAACGATTTCGCAAGTGTACATCGGTTCGATGCACTGTTTTTCGTATTCTTTTACTGCTTTGAGATTAAATTTTGGACGACCGGATGCAATGAATGCTTCCTGCGGAGTAGCAGGGTATTCCTGCTTGAAGAGGTCCACATCTCCACCACATTTATTCGCAATCGTTCTTTTACGCCAATTTAACTGCTCATAAGTAAGGTTAAATTCTTCTCGAAGTAAGTATTCTTCGGTATGTACCATCTTTCCTTCTGCGTCCATAAGCATTTGCTCGACTTCTTTTATGAAATCTTCCTTCTCTTTTTCAGACACAAATGGAGTAGAGTACAGCGGATCGTCGAACCACGCAAAGAAGATAGGAGTAAAGTCATTTTCACCTGCACATGCAGCGTTCCACATATCGTAAAAATACCCGCCGATACCGTTCGCAGTAGACTCCATGCAGACGAATGTATTTGGTTCGTCCGGAACGCACTGCATAAGTGCCAGCATAGTATTTTCAGGATTAGGGAAGAACGCAATTTCAGAAACATGAACATTATGGTATGTTCCCGAACGTGCAGTATCAGAAGTTCCTGCTGTAGCAAGAGTGATTTTACTTCTCAACCCGGGGTTTCTTAACTTTTCTTCATCGTCAGAAGTGGGATTCTCAAAAATCAGTTCCTTACCGTTGTTGTACTTCGTCATAGGCTTCAGTGCGGTAGGGAGCTCTTCGTAGAAAAGTTTACTCATATTGAATAGGTTTACAGTAGCCTTATCCTCATGAGCAATAATGAGAGAGTTTACGAGAGGTCTTGTAGCCGTATCATGAAAAATATAGCCTTCCGTAAACGTAGACATGCCAAGCTGTCTGGCCTTAAGAATTATATAACGATGAGGTTTACCGTTTTTGGTATCCTCTTCAATTATCTGATTAAAACGCTGTTGAGCAGAATTGACACGGAAGGATATAAGTCGAGATTTCTTGTCTCTTATCTTCAAGAAATTCTCCATATACCACAACCTGTCGTTCCTAACTTTCCAAGCGAAAGCTTGTTGTTTTTTATCCTGCGAATTAATAACTCTTCACCTCTGCAACTAAATCATCAATGTCGATGTCGATGATTTCTGCTTCGGACTCAACAAAATTATTAAGCTGACTTAACTGTTGCTCGATGGAAGTAACCGTCTTGTCAACCTGTATCTTCTGTTGAGGTTTGTGACCGGATCTATCGAGTATATCTTTCGCAGCAGAGAAGCGGACATTATCCATGTCACTTTCAAGCAGTGTGTCCATGGTATCCAGTGCCTTGTAACGCATAGCTTTAATCTTACTATCCATTAAGGCGAATTCTCTGTTCTGTATTTCAGTGATTACTGCCTGTACTGCAGGCTGTAACATCCAAGCTCTAATTGTATTTTCTGAAACATTTACGACTTGTGCGATTTTCTTTTGGGAATACTGCCCTGTAAGCCATAACAATATCATTCTTGTTTTGGCGGGCGTAAGCTGTCTTAACAGTTCTGTAGGCAAACCAGAGAAAATATCATCGGGATTAGTCTGCGGCGTTTGTTCCGGCACTTGGTCGGCACTTTTCTGCGGCAAAAAGTCGTTACTCATAATCCTCAATTTCCTCCAATAATTCTATCAGCAAAGCTTCTCTGATTTCGTACTCTTCGTACGAGATAATTTCGAACTCTAATTCAGACCTATTTTGCTTTAGCTTTTGTCTTAACAGTTTTTCCATTTTTGTCACCAAGATAGTCGTAAAGTTTCTGTATGTCGTTTTTCTCTAAAAAACCGTAAATCTGCTTCGCAAGGGCATCGACAAAACCCTCGTCAGTCATGAGCCCATTCAGCCCTAACTCATCAAGCATAGCATGTACAACCTCATGCCAGAGCGTAACCTTTCTAATCTGATGAGGAAACTGCAGTGATACTTGTATCTGCTCATCGAAAGGCATATAGTATCCTGCTGTTATGACAACGTTTTCCTGATCCGATTCTATAGGAATTTCCGGCACTAATTTTAAGTCATATACCATGCTGCCAATATTTAATTTCATGATTATCTCCTGTCTTTAAGAACTTCGTACTCTGTTGTAATGACTTCTATGCCGGTATTTTCGTCAGGAACAACTTCAAAAGTATACTCGAAAAGTCCATCCTCGTCCATGCTGTCCGCCAAGTCCTTCATACGTTTGCGGAACGCATCAACATCGTAACGAGGTTTAGTAGCGGGAGTTTCTATGTATTCTGTTCCAGTATCAACAGTCTCTTCTTCCTTTCCAAACCAAGAAGAAGATTCTATTATAGTCCGCCATAAGTTTACAGCAGTTGCTAAAGCACATAATCCATATGCTGAAAGTGTAAAAATCATTACGAGAGCAAGTACTATATTCATAAATCTCCATGTTATTCCTCCGGAATAAAGTAGGGTACAAACCAAGAAGAAGACTGATATACTTAAAAATTACTTAATTCTTATCTGATTTGTAGAATACTTTCTAAACTACAGCTACGCTGTAGTTATTTTCCTTCGGAAAATGTATTAATAATATATTTTTATTATTCTAATCAGTATATTTATATATTTTATGCAAAGTCTACGAGCTTTTCCTGATGCGGACACGGGATTTTAAATATTTTTTTCCGCCGATGAGAGCCTGTAACATCTTTGCTTTTCTACTTACGTTATCTACGATATTTTATAAAAGCGGACACAGGACATGAAAAAATCTTGAAAATTTAATTTTTGTGCAATATTTCTCGGTGCGTCCTGCAAGTCTCGGCACTCTGCCGTAAACTCTTTTACACCTATATTATCTACGTTCGATCGGCAGATAGGACAGGGCGGATGAAAGTTTTTGGGAAAATTTTTGGGAAGATCTGTTTTACAGGGCGATATCGTGTTCGAAGAACAGCGTTCTCGACCCCGTGTGCACGTCGTTCGTGTAAGACCCCCTCGAAGAGGTTACGTGTGTAAGAAGAATCATTATATCCCACGCTGAGGACGAGGAAACAAGTACCTAATCAATGAGGGGCGGGGAGGGTCAACATCTTGTCATTCTGACCACACCCCCTCCCTCTTGTTTTCTTTTTTTATTTTCTTCTCGGTTTGTCAGAGATGTTGCATGGAACATGCAGGGTTTTCAGAGGATGTTGGGAGGATGTTGGGATAGTATTTTGGGTAACCTTTCTTCAGAGTGAAGAAGTCGTTCAAGAA
>JAFUJG010000154.1 GCA_017468215.1 Clostridia bacterium
ATTGTCGCAGCCCTCTGCAATTTTTATATATGCCATATACGAGGGGGTTGTTCTCACACGTGCCTCGTCGGTAATTTCGAAATTAATATCGTCAAGATATTGGCTGCTGCCTTTATCCAAGGCTTCTTTAACAGCCTGTGCTATATCCTTATAGCTGCCTGTGCCCAAAATTACGTCTACCTCGGGGAGCTCTGCCTTAATATCCTCGCTGTAACGCTGCGCAAGGCATCCTGCACAAACTAAAAGGCGGCAGTTGTCCTTTTTGTATTCTGCCATTTCCAAAAGAGTGTTGATAGCCTCCTCCTTGGCAGAGTCGATAAAGCCACAGGTGTTCACAACAATTATGTCGGCTAAAGCAGGGTCGGAAACAATCTCGTAGCCCTCGTTTACCATTATTCCTATCATGTTTTCTGTATCCACAAGGTTTTTTGAACAGCCTAAGGACACAAAGCCTATTTTATTCATCATATCCATCATACTCCTCATTCATCGCTGCGAGTATATCTCTTGTTTTGAAGCCACGCCTTGCAAAGTAGCCGAACACCTTGTTTTTAACCTTTTTGTCGCTAAAATCAAGATGCGAGAACCTACGTGTCAGTTCCTCTTTGAGCATTTCAGCTTCGTTTTCAATGGGGGCAAGTGCTTCTTCTATTTGTTCGTCGCAAATACCCTTCTGCCTCAGCTCCATTTTTATCCTTGTTTTGCCAAGCTTTTTTAAATTGACAGCATCGTGCACAAAATGCTGTGTGAATCTGCCATCGTCAATAAACCTGTATTCACGGCAAAAAGCTATAGCCTCCTCGCACTCTGCTTCACTATAGCCTTTTTTAAGTATTTTTTCACGTATTTCCTTTTCGCTTCTGTCGCAAATGCTTAGTAGCTTTGCGGCATAGTCTTTAGCAGTCATAATTTTCGTAGCCTTTCTGTTATATTGAATTTTACAAATTATAATCCTTCTCTCATGCAGACAAGGCGTATAACGAAAATTTTGCACATATGCGTTTCGCCTATTGGCGAAAAATTCGCATGTGCATTAAATCCGCCGGAGGCTTTATATAATGTGAACATCTTCACATTATATAAACTCCATAAAAACTAAATTGCCTAAATCAAAGCCCTTTTCTGTAAGGCGGACATAGCCGTTCTCCTCACATAAAAGACCTTCGGCAATAAGCTTTTCTATTTTTTCTTTAAATTCGCCGTGATATTTAACCCCACGGCTCATTCTGAGACCAAGCAGAAATTTTTCCTTCAGCTGCTCATCCTCATCAATAAATTCTTTCCCGTCGTCCCTTACGCCTTGTATATAGGATGCAATATCACCTGTGTTTGTGTAACGGCAGTTATCCACATATGATGCTGCCGCCGCACCTATGCCTGTATATTCCTTGCCTGTCCAATATTTTATATTGTGACGGCACTCAAAACCTTCTTTTGCAAAGTTTGAAATTTCGTATCGCTCAAAACCCATATCCTTAAGGCGTTTAACTGCATAATGATAAATTTCCCTTTCGGTATCTTCATCGGGAAGGTTAAGCTCCACGTCGTAAAACGGTGTGCCTTCTTCAATTATTAACGAATACGCCGACACATGCTCGGGGTTTAATTTTTCAACGGTATCCAGAGTACATTTTACACTTGTTAAGGTCTGCTCGGGGGTTGACAGCATAATATCGATATTGATATTGTCAAAGCCTGCCTCTCGTGCCATGTAAAAGGCTTCTGCTGCCTCTTTTGCATTATGGATACGCCCCAAGGCCTTAAGCTCGTCATCGTTAAAGGACTGAACGCCAATGCTTAAACGGTTAACCCCTGCCTTCTTCATTTTTCGCAAAAGCTCCGCAGTAACCGTGCCGGGGTTTGCTTCAACAGTGAATTCGCAGTTATCAGTTAAACAAAAGCTTTCTTTAACTGCGTTTATAACTCCTATAAGCCCTTCGCCCAATACCGTGGGCGTGGCGCC
>JAFUJG010000155.1 GCA_017468215.1 Clostridia bacterium
TCGGGGTTGTATCCCCAGGTCCAACTTGAGGGGTCGGAGGTTGAGTTATTACCCTGCCATTCGTTATATTCTGCCCAGTCGATAGAGTACTGAAGGTAGCTTTCGTCACCTGTAGGCTTATACATTTCGATGTTGCCTGTGTGATAAGCCGCCTTATCCCAGAAAGCAGGATGTGTGCTGCCGTACCAGTCGATATAGCTCTGATTTTCCTGCCAGTAGGTATTGGCACTTTCCATTGCCGCTACTGCTCTGTCGTAGGTGGGTTTCATTTTGTTGAACTTTTCCTCGGGGTATGAGCCAAGGTTAAGGTTTGTTGTATCAAAGGAAAGTGTGTATGTGCCGTCGCCGTTGTCGGTAAGGGTTGTGCAAAGCTTAACCTGGCTGTTGTTGTTATTTATTCGCACGTATCTGTTCCAGTAGTCGCCGTCTGTTCGGATAACGGTTTCATCCCCCAAGGGAGTAAGCACTACCGAATAAACCTTGCCGTTTACAGTTGTTTCGCTTACGGTAAAGAAGGCATCGCCTGTATAAGAGCCGTTACCGTCGTTACGAACAGTGATTTCCCAGTCTGTGAATGTGGCATTGTCGGAAAATGTAAGGCGTATGCCCACCTGGTTAACGTATGCATTAAGTACATCAAAAAGCACCCGGCTCATTTCGTCATACTCGGTGTTATCCGTACTGTTGTTAACCAAAAGCCCTGCCGCTACCTGGTAAATGCTTCGTGTAACGCTGTCGCCCGTGAAGGTTTTTTCGCCAAGCTTTACATAGGGTGTGGCAGTAAATTTTCTGTTGTAGTTGCTTACTGCAAGATTTGTAAGAGCTGTAGTGAACACGGTACGCTCTGCATCCTGCCATTTTTCGGCTTCAATCCACACTACCTCGTCGCTGTTTTCTGCGAAGATGATAACACCAAGCTCTGCACCATCCACACCTGCAATGGTGTCGCTTCGGTCAACGGTGGTTATAAACCTCAGTCCGTTGCCTGTGCCCACGCTTCCACTGTCGTCCAAGCCTGCACCGTAGCGTACCTGTGCACCATTTACCATTGTAAGACCAAAACCAAGTGCAAGGGTGTTTTCAATGCTTATGTTTTCGTCAACGGTAAACTGCTCGCCGGGGATATAGTATCCGTTATCGGAGCCTATTATCTGTGCATTTTCCAGTTGGAATCTTATATCGTCGGCAGCTGTCACATAGGCAAAGCCGTTCATGGCAGAGCCGTTTTTGGTAAGTGTTGCATCACCTGAGGTTGTTACCTTTTTAAGGCTGTTATCCTCTGTAAGCTCCATATATGCAGCCTTTCCCTCATAGGTGCCGCCTTCTACTGCTGCTTCACGCTCAACGCAGTATGCCGCACCCCAGTAAATCTGCATTTTAAAGCTTATGTTTTCCAAGCCTGCATCCTTTGCCGCATGCACCAGCTCGGTAACATCAACGGTTATCCATTGGTCTGATTGTGCAGCCTTTTCGGAAAAAACAGGGGTTGCCCAGTTTTCCAACAAAGGCTCGGAGGCTATTATAAAGCTCGACCCCTCGCTCTGGTCTGCCCAGGAGGAGTCTGCCAGAGGGGTAACGGCAATACGCAAAAATGTGTTGCCACCGTCATAGCCCTGCTGATGCCAGTTTTTAACCGCCACCTTTAAGAGTGCTTTTTCGATCTCGGCAATATCGGGAACGGGGAATTTTACAAGACCAACTCGTGTAGAGCCAAGTGTTGTAGGGGTTGCACCATTAAGATAGGTGGTTTCGCCGTTTGCATCGTACTCGGGGCCACGGTTTTCATCCGCTGACGAGCCTATCATAAGGCCGCTTGAGTTAGTTGTGTTTATGCCGTAGATTTTATTGTACTGAACAAAGGCATCCTCAATAACTTCATAACGAGAAGGTTTCTCGGTAGGTTCCTCCGAGGGAGCATCCGTAGGTTCTTCAGTGGGTGTTTCAGCAGGTTCCTCTGTAAGTTCTTCGGCGTAACAACGTATGTTCTTTACCGTAAAAATACCGCTTGAGCCGTTAACAGAAAGACGGATGGAGTTAATGTAATCACCCACCTTTCTGAAAGCTCTGTCGGTGATATTTAAAACAACCTCACCTGTGTCGGAATCGGTCATAATAAGTGAATACTTATCCTCGGTGGCGTTACCACGGATAAACATATGGTATGTTTTATTTGTAGTAACCGTCACATCGCCGTCACTTACCATAGCCTTGAAATTACCTGTTGTATCGTCGGGTGTGCCAAGGCCTATCTGTCCGCTTGACCAAAGCCCTGCATCCTGACTAAGGTATACCCAGCAGTTTCTAAGATTAGTCATATTAAAATCAAATTCAAAGAAAAATTCGCCGTATATACTTTCGGGGAAATATGTTGTAGCATCGTCGCTTTTTGAACAGCTTAAATCATCAAGTGCGAAAGTTTGGGGATAACATGTAACAGCAAGTGAAACTGCCTGTGTAATTTCATTGTCCTCAAAGGTTACGCTCGCCGTACCTGTGACGGTATTATCGCCAACTATGTATTCATCAGGCTCATCCCATGCGATTGTGCCCTCTGCCACGGTGCCTTCACTGCCTGTAAATGCAATAGCCGCAGGCAGTACAGGAGTTGTACCCTGTATCATGTACACATGATTGTTATAGCTTACGCTTTCAATGGTTTCGCTCTCTGCAGGGGTAGTGCAGCTGCCAATGGTTAAGTTTGTAAAGCCTATTGCCGCATCTGCTCTTGTCCAGTAGCCGTTTGAGGATTCGATAGACTTAAAGCCATCGATAATGCCTTCAAGCTCTGTAGAGCTTGAAACTTTTTCGCCTGCCACATAAAAATCTGCCGTATGGGTTATGCCGTCGGGGTTATTGTATGCAACTATTGCACAGCTTTCACCAACGTCGGGGTAGCCAAGAGCATAATAATCTGTATCGCTGTTGGGGTGAGAATAGCCTACCTCTGTTGCGTTTTTGTCAAGCTTTAAAAAAGCAATCTCGGTATCGTTAATATCACGGAAGGAAAAATCAAAGTACAAATCGTTTGATGTATCGTGATACATGAGCCATTCGATTATAATTTTTTCGCTGCCCTGTCCGTAGCCGGGTGATACAACGAGGGTATTATTGTCTGCTGTGGCATAGGTTGCGTTGTAGTATCGCAATGTGTTGCCTGTAGTGTAGGTGTTTACGTCAACATTGCCGCTTGTTATGGTGCTGGACCAGCCCTCAAAGGCAGTTGCCACCGAAGTGCCGGAAAAGTTGCCGTCAGGTGTGCTCCAGAGCACCTCTCCGCCTAAAGAGTCAATAACAGTTTCAGTCGAAGCTGCAAAAATCATGCATGGCACAACGGATATAACCATTATTAACGCAAGGCTTAATGCTATAACCCTTTTCATTTTAATTCCTCCACAAATTGAACAGGACCCAAATATAATCTGGGTCCTAATTGCATTTATTCAATTACGCACTTTGTGTGCTTTTTCATTTCGGCAAGCATCATGTCGTCAGGAGTGAACAAAAGCACGGTTTCGCTGCCGTTTCTTTCAAAAAGTGCAAAGTATGTTTCGTCCTCGTCCTTTGCATCGGTGCATGCTTTAATTGTTTTGCCTACGTTTGCAATTTTTGCCTTGTTGTCGGCGTTATACTTTCCACAAAGGGTCATATCTGCAAGGAAAAACTCGCACAGGGGTGTTCTTTTCCCGCCGCTTTTAAGTATTTCAACAACAATTTTGCCCGAAATGGTATATGCATATTCAGCCTTGAAAATGTTCCACATGTAGTAAAGGCTTAATGCTACAAATATGAAAAGCCATGCAATAAATGGTGCAAACTTAAGCACAATTGCCAAAGCAACAACCAATGCTACAGCAACGCCAACAAACAGCGCAACCTGACCTTTGTCCCATTTTTTCCTGGCTACAAACTCTTTACTTTTTTCATCCATTTTAATTTCCCCCTTATTCCTTGGTTAATATATCTGCAATTCGCTTTGAGGCAAAGCCGTCGCCGTAAGGGTTGGATGCTTTGCTCATCTTTTCGTATTCTTCTTCGTCCTCTAAAAGGAGCTTGAACGCATTGTAGATAGTTTCTTCCTCAGTGCCTACAAGCTTTAAGGTACCTGCCTTAATACCCTCGGGACGCTCTGTTGTGTCACGCATAACAAGAACAGGCTTGCCCAAAGAAGGTGCCTCCTCCTGTATTCCGCCGCTGTCGGTAATAATCATATGGCTTCGTGCAAGGAAGTTATGGAAATCAAGCACGTCAAGAGGCTCGATAATATGTATTCTGTCGCAGTCACCAAGCTCCTGTTGTGCGGCAGCTCTTACAACAGGGTTCATGTGGATAGGATAAACTGCCTTAACATCGGGGTGCTCGTCAATAATACGCTTAATTGCCCTAAACATCTGGTGCATGGGCTCGCCCAGGTTTTCACGGCGGTGTGCTGTGATAGTTATAAGGCGGCTGCCCTTTGACCATTCAAGCTCAGGATGAGTGTAGTCATCCTTAACGGTTGTTTTAAGGGCATCGATAGCGGTGTTGCCCGTTACAAAAATTGTATCATCGCTCTTGCCTTCACGGAGAAGGTTTTCACGGCTGAGCTGAGTTGGAGCAAAGTTATATTTTGAAATAATGCTCACCGCCTGGCGGTTAAACTCCTCAGGATAGGGTGAAAAGATGTTGTATGTACGAAGCCCTGCCTCAACGTGCCCCACTGGTATCTGCAAGTAAAAGCACGCCAACGCTGTAACAAAGGTTGTGGAGGTGTCGCCGTGCACAAGCACAACATCGGGCTTTTCTTTTTCGAGAACTTCTTTAATAGAGGTTAAAATGTTGGTTGTAATATCGAACAGGGTTTGCCTGTCCTTCATAATCGAAAGGTCGTATTCAGGCTCAACTTCAAATGCCTGAAGCACTGCGTCAAGCATCTGTCTGTGCTGACCTGTTACACATACAACAGTTTCGACATTGTCTCGTGATTTAAGCTCCTTCACCAAAGGACACATCTTAATTGCCTCGGGTCTTGTTCCGAAAACAACAAGTACCTTTTTCATTATGTCACATCCTTAAACGAATTTATATCATATGCAATGCCATTTTTTCCAAAAACACCGCATAATTTCAGATGATATTATTATATCATCGCAAAAATGCTTTTGTCAACTTCCTTGACAAAACAAATACAGATATCTGTTACAGAGAATGTCTTTGCTGTTGAATTATCAACAAAACAATAATTTCCGCAACTTAAAAGGAGACCGCCTAAAGGGTCTCCTTTACTGCTTTTTTCAGGATTTCTTTTTCGTTCTCAATTTCGCCGTCAATAACCATCTGGAGAAGGGCATTTAATATTTCGCCCACTTTCCTTCCGTCGTGAACACCAAGAGCCATTACATCATAGCCGTTTACGGCAAGGGTTTTAAGGCTTATGCATTCGTCATCCTTTTCGATTTCCTTGCGTATTTCACCAAGCCTTTCAATTACGGCAAAATTACCCTCTGCTTTTTTTGAATGTGCTGCGGTGTCGGCATATTTCACCTTCAAAAGCAGGTCGAAAACCCCGTAAGACAACTTCGATAAGCACCTTTTCACATATTTCTTTTCGGGGATAATCTCTCTCTGGTGCTCTTTTACAAGGGTTTCCACAATACGGACGGTTTCGTTGTCTGCCTTTAGCCTTTTAAGCACACAGCCTGCAATAAGGGCAGATTTTTCGTCGTGCCCCTTAAAGTGTCCGCCCTTTTCGTCTATAGTAAAGCATTGGGGCTTACCAATGTCATGGAAAAACACCGCCAGCCTTATTTTTAAATCCTTGTCCGATGCTTCTACCGCCTTTACTATATGCTCGTACACATCATATATGTGATAATCGTTCTTCTGGTCAAAGCCTACACAATGAAGCAGTTCGGGTATAAAAACGCCTATTACATCGTAATACTCCATCAGCACCTTGCCTGCCCAATCGCCCATCAGAAGCTTTGAGAACTCAACAAAAATCCGCTCGGCAGAAACCTTTTCTAAAAGCCGTTTGTTTTTGTGGATGCTTTCTTTTGTCTTTTCATCAATTTCAAAGCCCAAGGTGGCGGCAAACCTTATTGCACGCATAATCCTCAGTGCATCCTCACCAAAGCGTTTATCCGCATCGCCTACAGTGCGGATAATTTTGTTTTTTATATCCTCTCTGCCTCCAAAGGGGTCAACTATTTCACCGTTATAACAGATTGCATTAATGGTGAAATCACGCCTTGCAAGGTCGTTTTGTACATTTTTTGTAAAGCTTACGCCCACAGGATGCCTTCCGTCTTCATACTTGCCGTCAATACGGTAGGTTGTAACCTCGACGTTTTCCCCCTCTGACACAACTGTGACAGTTCCGTGTTTTTCGCCTGTGAGTATGGTTGTAAAAGCTGAAAAGCACTCTTTTATCTGGTTCGGGAGAGCATTGGTTGTAATATCAAAGTCGTGAGGAACGCTCCCCATAAGTGCATCACGGACACAGCCGCCTACAAAATACGCCTCGTAGCCGTTTTGTGTTAATTTGTCTGCAACCTTTTGTGCAAATTTTGGTATATCCATACTCTCACCTCCATATCTTATTTGATTTTACACCAATTCTGTTGATTTTTCAACCAAAAATGTCCACCTATCATGGACTATTTCGTCAAAAGTGACAAAGTTTCAGTTAAAGTTTATTTTTTTATAAAAA
>JAFUJG010000156.1 GCA_017468215.1 Clostridia bacterium
GCGTTGAAATCCAGGAGTATGACGACGCAATCCGTGTGAGACGTACAGCTCCTTTAAAGCCCTGCGATGTCCGCACAATGCCTTATCCGGGGTTCCCCACAGACCTTCAGCCTCAGATTGTGGCTTTGCTCACAATTGCCGAGGGTACAAGCATGGTAACCGAGGATGTATGGGACAACCGCTTCCAGTACGTAGGAGAATTAAAGCGTCTTGGTGCCGACATTTCGGTACAGGGTAAAACAGCTATTATCGAAGGTGGTACTCCCCTTCACGGTGCTCCCGTAAGAGCAACCGACCTTCGTGCAGGTGCGGCACTGATTATTGCAGGCCTTTCAAGCGAGGGCGTTACAACAATTAACGACCCCATTTATATTGACCGTGGCTATGAAAACATCGAGGCACGCCTTAACAGTATTGGTGCCAAGATAGAAAGAGTGTATATATCCAATGGTTGAGCTTTGCAGTCTTTTTTCAGGCTCCAGCGGTAATTCCACCTTTATAAAGGCAGGCAATACAAATATCCTGGTGGATTGCGGCGAAAGCGGCAGTCACGTTGAGGCGGCACTGAAAAAAATAGGCGTGGAGCCCGACAGCCTCGACTGTATATTTATAACACATGAGCACATCGACCATATAAAGGGTGCAGGTATTCTTTCACGGCGTTATAACCTGCCTATATATGCCTCGGTAGGCACATGGCAAAAGATGATTGCTAAAATAGGTAAAATCAGTACGGATAATATCCGTTACATACAGGGTGGTGTTCCCTTTGGTGCTTTTGACAGCATTGTTTATCCCTTTTCTACCCCACATGACAGCTGTGAAAGCCTGGGCTTCACAATTGAGCACGGAGGCAAAAGGGTATCGGTTGCTACAGATATCGGTGTCATGAACAAAACTGTATACGAAAGCATCAAATCCAGCGATATTGTTCTTTTAGAGTCTAATCATGATGTTGATATGCTTCTGCACGGACCCTACTCGCCCGAGTTAAAAAGGCGTGTACGTTCAAGTGTGGGGCATCTGTCAAATGAGGATTGTGCTCTTACAAGCACACATTTGCTGGAACAGGGTGTAAAGCATCTTATATTGGGACATCTGAGCCTTGACAACAACACCCCCTCGGTTGCTTATGCAACTACGGAGGAGGCTCTTGTTATGAAGGGTGCACGCATAGGCTACGATATAACCTTAGAGGTGGCAAGCCGTTACGAGCCCTCTGCAAAATATTCTCTTTAACGAAAGGCGTGATTACATGCCGAACGTAACTGTAATATCAGTTGGTAAAATTAAAGAAAAAGCTATAAAAGACGCTCTTAGTGAATACGAAAAGCGTCTTTCACGTTTTGTGAAATTTAAAAGCATTGAAATATCCGACCGACCTATACCCGACAATGCTTCCCCTTCTGAGGAGCAATCGGTTTTAGAAAAGGAAGGGGCGGACATACTGTCAAAAATCAACAAGGGTGATGTGGTAATAGCTCTTTGCATTGAGGGCAAAAAACTATCCAGCGTGCAGTTTGCAAAAAAAATATCTGACTTTTTTATGACAAGCTCATCATTAACCTTTATTATAGGCGGCTCATTGGGCCTTTCACAGGCCGTCAAGGACAGAAGTGATTTTAACATGAGCATGTCGGATATGACATTTCCCCACAATTTAGCTCGCCTTATGCTCACAGAGCAAATTTATCGTGCTTTTAAAATTAATTCAAACGAGTCTTATCATAAATAGAAAGAATGCTTGGATAATTCCAAGCATTCTTTTTTTATTTTACATCACAACGTGTTTCACCAAAATATTGGTCTATTAACTCCTTGGCTTTTAATGCATTTGTCCTTACGGAAGAATGGCATTCAACTACCTTTTCGCCAAGGTTGAGCTCTACGGCATCATAGCCTTTAGCACTAAGCAATATACGGCGTATGTCGTCAAGCTTTGCAACATCTGCCTCATCAAGCTTTATTGCAAGCGTCTTTAATTCGCCCGTTGGTGCAGAATCAACCTTTTCCAGTATGCTTACAGTATCCATAATAAGCTTTGCCGTAACACGCATCTCACCTTCGGTGTCGTCATCGTCCTTTGCATCAATGCGTGCACTCATCCTTACAAAGCCACCCTCTGTAAGCATTGCCTCGTGCTTTGCAAGAGTTTTGGGAAACACAATGGTTTCAATCGAGCCTGTAAAGTCTTCTATAACAATAAAGCTCATCATTGTGTTGTTCTTTGTTCTCTTATCACGGCGTTTTGTCACCTGGCCTGCAACGGTTACAAACTCACCGTCAGTAACCTCGCCCGATAAGATGTCGGCAATGCGGGTAAAGCGTATATCGTTAACAACACTTCTGTAATCGTCCAAGGGATGGCCCGAAAAATACATTCCGCCCCATTCCTTTTCCATTTCAAGAATCATGTTCTTGGGGAGCCGGGGAGCATTGGGAAGCTCGTCCTCGTCTACTGAAACATTGGGCATAATATCACCAAAAAGGCTTATCTGTCCTTCCATAACGTTTTTCTTCTGCTTTACTGCATTATCCGTGATTTGCTCAAAGCCTGCCAGAAGCTTGCTCCTGTCGGGCACAATCTTATCAAATGCGCCTACACGGATTATACCTTCAACGGCACGCTTGTTCATTTCCTTATCGCACATTCTTTTTGCAAAGTCCGTAAAGGTTTTAAAGTCGCCGTTCTTTTTTCTTTCTTCAACAACCCTGTTCATAAAGGAGATACCCACGTTTTTAACACTTCCTA
>JAFUJG010000157.1 GCA_017468215.1 Clostridia bacterium
AAATTCTCGATTAATAAATGGTTTTAAGTAAGACAAAAGCCTTTCAGAAATACGCTTCTGAAAGGCTTTTGTTAATAATGGGCATTTAAAGTGTTATTTTACTACAATATTGCCAAGACCTGTTGAATAACGACCCTCTGATGTTGTAACAATTTTTAATTGTAAACCATAGTTGAGAGGCACCTTTATTTTTTCCGGATAATCGCCTTCTTCTACGGTATATTCTGCAACAATTTTTCCATCTACGATAAATGCAATTCCACTGGGATCTTCATTTCCATCAACTGGTCCAATCATTAATTCTAATGATTCATATTTGCCATCTAAATTAAATAATGCATATGTTTCATCTGAATGACAACCTGCCATGGTAAGCCCATTGGAATATTTGACCCCTGCCATATAAAAGCTCTCGGTATTATCGGAAGTATATACAACACATGGGTGTGCCCAGTTGTAATCTTTAGTGGCATACGGTGGGCAAACATCTAATAAATACTGGACTTCGTTTGGATTTATTCCCACATATACACTTTTGGTGTTGCCGTCATATGATACAGTTTTACCGAATGCTTCGCCAACCGCACGGACAGGGAGATATGTAGTGCCATTATAAATAAAAGGCTCAACAGTATTTCCGTTTGCGTCTTTAGGTTCAATTTGCACACCATCAATGTAAATTTTAAGGTTCTGATAAACAGCCTCAATAATTTCGGTGCCTGTTTTTGCAAATGCGATACCACCCGTGGATAATGTACCAAGTAAAATGCCGGCGATTAATTCCTGTAATCGTTTTTTCATAAAAAAACCTCCTTAAAATATTATAAATATTATCCGTATGGTAATATTTATGATAAAAATATCATATTTTTATTTACTTGTCAATATAATAAAATTATATCGGGTGATATGATGAATATAGAGTTTAAAGACGATTATATAAAAATAGGCTTAAAAATTGCATATTATAGAAAATTGAAGTCATTAACGCAAGAACAGTTAGCTGAAATTTTAGGGTGCGGAGTGTCTTTTATAGGACAGATTGAAGCTCCGAATATTTACAAGGCAATATCATTGGATACCCTCTTTAAAATTGCTAAGGCACTTGATATTCCTGCGTATAAGTTGTTATATTTTGATAATTGATGTAAAACAGCTCACGGATTATTCCGTGAGCTGTTTTATTATATCTTCTGTCAGTACCGTATTATCAAGTGTTCTGTTTTCAATATTGCTTTGGTGTATGAGGCTTTTTATTTCACGCTCAGATTCTTTAATTTCGGCAAAAAATTCTCTTGCACTCATACGGAGGGCGTTGTTGCCTAAAATGATAACCTGCTCTAAGTTGTCGCTGGTGGCAACCCTTACACGGTGGTTTTTAACAAGAGCGTGAGTTACCTTTTCAATGTAGGCATCGGCAGTTTCAGCCTCTTTTGTATACACAACGTTTATATTGCCGTGCTGCTCAACGCTGCCCTGGTTACCCTTGACACGGTATGCATCAAAAACAACTATAACCTCAATCTGCTTTAAACTGTTATAGGTTGCTGCCATGTCTATCAACAGGTTTCGGGCATCGGCAAGGGAGGCTTGTGCCGCCTTTTTTAAGTTTTCGTCAGAATAAATAATGTTGTAGCCGTCGATTAAAAGATAGTCAGAACCCATAGGCTTCTTTTTTCGTTCTACATAGTCGCCAAGCTCCTTTTTGACGGTTTTCATCTGATTGGGCAATTTGCGTTCGATTTTGCCGTAGGTGGCTTCGAAAATTTTAATAAGCTCGTCCTCGTCAATTACTCCTGTTTTACCGCCGCCTGTTGTCATTTTATAAACACGCTCGGCAGTTTTTTCCTTGCCAAGGTGCATATATTTTTCAACCTCGTTCCATTTAACGGTAAAGCCTGCACCCTGTGAACAAAAAACAGAGTCGGGAGAGTTGTACAGGTCTGCTTCGGGGTCATAGCCTATGCTTTCTACTGCAGCTGCCTGGTCGGGACATTCGCCGTAGCCTGAGAAGGCACATTCTATTTTGCCTGTGCCCTTGGTATAAGCTGACAGCTCCATATCGTAGCCATGCATACCCGATATGGGTGCAGAGCCTTTTACACAGCTTACACTTTCGTTTATCATTTCCGGGGCAGAAACCTCGCCTCCCATACGTGTGATGTCGGTCATAAGCCTGCCCACGTTTTCGTTGGGAAGGGTGACAGAGAAGGCATACCATGGCTCTAACAAAACGCTCTCTGCCTGCATTAAGCCTTGTCGTACAGCACGATAGGTTGCCTGGCGGAAGTCGCCCCCTTCGGTGTGCTTTAAGTGAGCCTTACCGGAAACAAGGGTTATCTTCATGTCGGTTATGGGAGCACCTGTTAAAACGCCCTTGTGATTTTTTTCTTTAAGATGGGTGAGGACAAGGTTCTGCCAGTTTTTCGCC
>JAFUJG010000158.1 GCA_017468215.1 Clostridia bacterium
ATGCCTGCAGAACGCATGGAATAAACTGCCTCTACTGCATAATCCTTAATCTGGGAGTGGTCATCAAAAAGCAAGGGCTCGCTTATGGGAAGAACTACGCCTGCTGCTCTTGCTGCTCTGTAGGCAAGAGTTGCCATGTCCTGTCTGGTTATAAGACTGTTGGGGTTAAAGTTGCCTGCATAGTCGCCCTGAGCAATACCGTTTTCGTATGCTGCCATAACTGATGCAAAGTACCAGTCGTCCTCAGTAACATCACCAAAGGGAGATGCTGCCGACTTCATTGTAAAGCCAAACGCTTTCACAAGCATGGTAACAAACTGTGCTCTTGTAACGTTATCGTTGGGCGCAAAGGTGTCTTCGTCCATTCCGTTAACAACACCCTTTGCATAAAGTGTAAGAACGCTGTCCTTCGCCCAGTGGTCATCGGAAAGGTCTGTAAAGGGGTTTTCTGTTACGATATCGTTTTCGGTGGGAGGCTCTGTGACATCCTCTGTGGGTGTCTCTGTAGGTTCTTCTGTGGGCACCTCTGCACGAGGAGTTACAGTAACCTTGATGTTTGCATAGTTATTGCTTGTTTTAACCCAGATTGTACTTGTGCCCACTCTGAGAGCAGTAACGGTAAGTGTTTTGCCGGATATTGATGCATCGATAACATTTCCGTCCTCAATTTCAACAGAAAGGGAGGAGGCTGTGGTGTCTATGTTGATTTTTTCACTTTCGCCAACAGAAAGTGTGAGCTTTGTTTTTTCGGGAGTAATAGGTGTAACTGTGGGAACATCGCCGCCTGTGGGCTTTTTTGTGGGCTTTTCAGTAGGTTCCTCTGTGCGGTCAACAACCTCACAAAGAGTAAACTCCAAGCTTTCGGAAACATCGCCTGACTGAACAATAATTGTCCACACACCGTCGGGCCAGAGCCTTTCCTCGGTATCGGTTTCCAGATAAACGCCCTCTGCCAGTTCATCGGGGGAATAGGTCATGATGTACTTAGCGCTGGATCCGTAGTGTTCGGGGTAGTAAAGACCCAATGTGACATAGGTGTTTGTTTCGCCACGCACAAAAATTGTTTCGCCACGCATATATTCGTCGTATTCAAGCGGGTCCAGTTCAATGTATATATCGTTGGCAAGGGCTGTGAACGCCGATGCTGCAAGACAGATACATATAAGTAATGAAATAAGCTTTTTCATGGGAAATCTCCTTTTAGTTAATTGAATGATGCAATTTTGCAGCTTTTAATGTGTTTTTCATAAGCATTGCAATTGTCATGGGGCCTACCCCGCCGGGAACAGGGGTTATTGCAGATGCAATAAGGCTTACCTCGTCAAATTTAACGTCGCCGCATAATTTGCCGTCAAGACGGTTCATGCCTACGTCAATGACAACTGCACCCTCTTTAACCATATCGGCTGTAACAAAGTTTGCTCTGCCTACTGCCGCTATTAAAATGTCGGCACGGCGTGTTACCTGGGCAAGGTTTTTGGTTTTGGAGTGGCAAACGGTAACAGTGCCGTTTGCATGAAGTAGCAGCATAGCTTGAGGCTTGCCTACGATGTTGCTTCGGCCTATAACTACACATTCCTTGCCGGCTACCTCAATGCCTGTGAGTTTTATCAGTTCCATAACACCTGCAGGTGTACAGGGCAAAAAGTCAAAATTGCCTATCATGATTTTGCCTACATTGACAGGGTGGAAAGCATCCACGTCCTTTGTGTGGTCAATAGCGAGCAGTATTCGTTCTTCGTTGATATGCTCGGGAAGGGGAAGCTGACAGAGAATACCGTCAATATCCTTGCGTAAGTTAAGCTCTGCTATAAGGCTGAGCAGTTCTTCCTCTGTGGTTTCGCAGGGGAGAGCAAACTCCTCAGATTTAAAGCCGCATTCCTCGCATGCCTTTTTCTTGTTGTTAACGTAAACCCTGCTTGCGGGATTGTCCCCTACGATTATTACTGCCAGACCCGGCTGAATGCCTTTTGCCTGAAGAAGGGCTGTTTCCTCTTTGATTTCCTGTTTTATTTTTACGGACAGCGCCTTTCCGTCCAGTATTGTTGCCATCAGAATC
>JAFUJG010000159.1 GCA_017468215.1 Clostridia bacterium
AACCAAAACCGCTCTTTTGGACATCCAAAAGAAAGGGCATATCGTAATGTTAGCTTCCGGCAGACCTACTCCCGGTATGCTCCGTTATGCCAGAGAGCTTGAACTTGCCGCTTATGGTGGTTATCTCCTCTCCTATAACGGTGCCCGCATCACACGCCTTGGTGATAACGAGGTTGTTTACCAGAAGATACTTGACAAAAAATACATCCCCGAAATTTTTGAATATTGCCTTGAAAATGACATGGGCATGATGACCTACGAGGATAACGATGCAATCACAGGCACAAGGATTGACGAGTATATGGAGTTAGAGGCAAGGATAAATTCCATAGGCTTAAGACGGGTGGAAAACTTTACCGAATATGTCAATTTTCCTGTTAACAAGTGCTTGCTCACAAAGGAAGCAGAGGTTGCCCAAAAGACATGCGAGGAGCTTGCCCAAAGGTATAAGGACACTCTCAGCATTTACCGCAGTGAGCCCTTTTTTGTGGAAATTATGCCCAAGGGTGTTGACAAGGCCGCAAGCCTTGAGGTGCTGCGAGGCATCCTTAACATAAAAAAAGAAAACATTGTTGCCTGCGGTGACGGCTTTAATGATTTGTCTATGATAAAATACGCCCATGTGGGTGTGTGCATGGCAAACGGCTGCGATGAGTGCCGTAAGGCGGCAGACTATATTGCGCCCAGTAACGATGAGGACGGTCTGGTTGACGTTATAGCAAAGTATTTCAATGTTTAAAATATCGAAATAAGCTGTTGTTAATTTGTTAACAATTGTAATGTAATATCTAAAACATAAGGGGTAATATCCAATGCCGTTAAGTTAAAAAAATCCCCAATGGTACGGATGTACAAACATTAGCTTAATGACATCGGGGTAATACCCAGCCTTAGATAAGGAGATGAAGATATGTTCGACGAAAATGAAAAATATACACAGGAAGCTCCCGCAGAGGAGATGGCAGCACCCGATTTTACAGACGAGTTTTTTGCCCATGAGCCTGTAGTTAAAAATAAAAAAAGCGGCAATGGCAAAAAGGTTTTGACAACCGCCCTTTGTGCATTGGTTGCAGGTGTGGTATTTTCTGCCGCAATGAATATTACCGAAAAGTCCATAGATGTTTTTAAGGGGCATATTGCCACCACACAGGATAATTTAAAGGAAATGGATGCAACCGAAAACCCCTCTCTCAGCTATTCGGAAGGTGATATGGGTGAGATGAGCGTTGCAAGTATTGCCAAGGCGTGCCTTCCCAGCGTTGTTTCCATTACAAATAAGGGCGTAAGCGAAATAATGACCTTTTTCGGAAACTACCAGACAGAGAGCATTTCCTCGGGGTCGGGCATTATTATAGGCGAAAACGATACCGAGCTTCTGATTGTAACAAATTACCACGTTGTTGCCGACAGCAAGGAACTGACAGTTGTGTTCTCCCACGAGGAGGAAGCCGCAAAGAACGATACCGAGGCAACATACATTAACATTGCAAAGGTCAAGGGCTATGACGAGGATAAGGACATTGCCGTGATTGCCGTTAAGCTTGACGAAATATCCGCCGAGACAAAGGCGCAGATAAGCATTGCAACCATTGGCAACTCGGACGAGATTGAGCTTGGCAGCGGTGTTGTTGCAATTGGTAACTCACTTGGCTACGGGCAGAGCGTTACCCACGGTATTATAAGCGCTATCGACCGTGAAATCACCATGGAGGGTGTTAACGGCGGCGAAATCTCTAACAAATATATCCAGACCGATGCTGCCATAAATTCGGGAAACAGTGGCGGTGCACTTTTGAACATGAAGGGCGAGCTTATAGGCATAAATTCTGCCAAGATTGCCGCTTCGGGCGTTGAGGGCATGGGCTATGCTATCCCCATAAGTGATGTTGAGGAGCTTATAAGCGAGCTGATGAGCGTAAAAACACGTGATGTTGTGCCCGAGGAAAAACGAGGCTATTTAGGCATTTACGGTGCAGATGTAACCGAAAGGGACACAATGCTTTACGGCATACCTCAGGGCGTGTTTGTGCAGGAAAACATCAAAAACTCGCCTGCTGATAAATCACAGCTTCAGGTAGAGGACGTTATTGTAAAGCTGGACGGCATCAGCGTTACAAACAAGGCATCCCTTCAGGACAGGCTCAGCTATTACGAAGCGGGCGAGACGATAACTCTGTCTGTAAAGAGGCGTAGCGGCAGAGCGTATGAGGATTTAGACATAGCGGTTGTTCTGGGAAGCAAGCAGGATGCAGGAATAGAATAGAGTGTTGATGTATCGACACTCAACACAAAATCTTCCCTGCGGTAATATTTTGCCAACGGACCGTCGGGGACGCCGGTCCCTACAAAAAACTGAAAACTTTATACTAAAATGAGCCCTTCGGGGCTTTTTTTAGTTCTGATGCAACTTTTGGAAGGCGTAAAAGGTATTATTAATGTAGGGACCGGCCTCCCGGACGGTCCGCAGGTAAGCACATAACAAAGGAAGGGGAAATAACCATGAAAAAAGCAATTGCGGCAATTTTGTTCACATTAATTTTGTGCGGGTGCGGTAAAAGTGTGGGTATTATCGGCTCAAATGACGGCCCCACCGCCATAGTTGTGGGAAATAAAGCAGACGTGCAGGGCGTTAAGCTGATAAATGTGGAAGGTGCCTTGTACTACGACAGCGGAAAAAACAGCTCACTTATACCACGCTGCGGCACCCTGAGCGGTAGCCTAAAAAAGAGCGGTGAGGAGTTCGAAATACCCCTATCCGGTGAGAGTAACTTTGAAACAAGCGGCTACCAAAGTGCAACAAGCATAACCAAGGAAGTGCCCTTGGAGGGCAACTGGCGTATTTTTAAAAAGCTTCCCGACACTAACAGGGATTTGAGCCGATACAAATATGTGCTAAGATTAAAGGGCAGGCACCCAAATGCAGTACGTGACAGCGAGCTTATTGTTCTGACAAACGATTTAACACTTGATTTTGAAAAGGTGTCAAAAGCCATGTTCTCGTCGCAGAGCACAGATTGGCTTGATTGCTACATAATACCTGTGCTCGATGAGGACAAGTGGGGCCTGATGCTTTGGGCAGAGGATGTGACAGGCAAGGGCTTAACACTTGTTTGCGAGCAGTTCGGCGGAGCAGCAGAGGGCAGCTTGCAGACAGGAGAGTGGTATTCTTTAGAGGTTATGAACGAGGATTATGCGTGGGAGGCAGTTGATACAAAGCCTTTGATTGATTATGCCTGGAACAGTGTTGCATACCAGATTAAAAATAACGATATAACAAAATTTGCAATTGACTGGGAATGGCTCTACGGTGAGCTTGGTGAAGGTCATTACCGAATAGGCAGGGAGATAATGGTTTACCGTGCTCCGGGCGATTTTGACAAGGATATTTATTATGCAGACTTTTTTGTGGAGTAATAGTTGGTGATGCCATTGGGGTCAGACCCCGTTGGTCAAAATGAAACGCCGTTTGGTTTGTCCAAGCGGCGTTTTTGTTGTTGCAAATAATGTTTTTTGGGGGTATAATATACAGTAGTATATTATGGTGGTGAAGTTATGGAGACAAAGGAACTCTTAAAGGCTCTTACTGACCCTGTGAGCATTGCAGGAAGCGAACAGGGCATTAGTGAGGTTATAAAAAATTTGCTTGCAGAACAGGGCTGTGAAAACATTTTTACAGACAGGCTCGGCAATATTATCGGCACCTACAGATGCGGTAAAGAAAACGCTCCCCGACTTATGCTCGAAGCACACATGGACGAGATTGGGCTTATGGTTTCGGGTATAAGTGACGAGGGCAGCCTTCTTTTTGTGAGTGTTGGCGGCTTTGATGACAAGGTGCTCCCCGGCAGCGAGGTTACCGTTCATACACAAAATGGCGATTTGTACGGTATTATAGGTGCAAAGCCTCCTCACCTTACAACCGACCGAAGCAAGGCTGTTAAAATGGAGGACATGAGCGTTGATATCGGCTTTTGCAAGGAGGAAAGCGAAAAAAGGGTTAAAATTGGCGATTTAATAAGCTTTAACACCTGCTTTACCGAGCTTGAAAGCTTTGTTGCAGGCCGCTGCTTTGATGACAGAGCAGGCGTTTGTGCAATTATAAAAGCTTTGGACTATGTGAAAAATTTAAAGATAGAGTGTGACATTGTCTGTGCAATTACGGTGCAGGAGGAATTGGGCATGCGTGGTGCAAAGGTTATTTGCACATCTGCCCCCTGTGATGCGGCAATCTGCATTGATGCTACATTTGGCACAAGTGCAAACTCCTCCGAAGGGTTTGGCTTGGGCAGCGGTGTTGTGGTAAGTGTAGGTCCCAATTTGCACCCTAAATTAAACAAGATTATTTTTGATGCGGCAAGCGAGTACAAAATTGACGTAACAAGCGATGTTGAAAACGGCAACACAGGCACCAACGCATGGGCAATACAGGTGGCTCTCTTAGGCGTGCCTGTAGCACTTTTGTCCTTCCCGCTTCGCTACATGCATTCCACCTACGAGGTTATTGACATAAGCGATATTGACTCTATTGCACAGCTTTGTGCATACACGGCACTTAAGTTTAAGGGAGGGGAACAGTTATGCTATTGATGGAAATGTTAAAAACAAACTCGCCCTCCGGCTGTGAAGACGAAATGCGTGAGCTTATCCTTAAGGAAGTTGGCAATATGGAGCATTTTGTGGATACTATGGGCAATGTTATTGTTCACAAACCCGGTTGCGGCAAAAAGGTGCTTTTATCTGCTCATATGGACGAGGTAGGCTTTATTGTATCAAAGATAACAGACAGCGGGGATATAAAGTTCAAGACCGTTGGGGGCATCCTTACAACGGTTTTGGTTGGTAAAAAGGTTACAATAGGCAAGGACCGTGTGATGGGGATAACAGGCGTTAAGGCTATTCATCTGCAGTCAGGCGGCGAGAGGGATAACATGCTCTCGGTAAGCGACATTGTAATTGACATAGGTGCAAAGGACAAGGCAAGCGCCGAAAAAAAGGTTAAGGTAGGCGACTACGGCACCTTTGATGGTGATGCGGTAGAGTTTGGCGACAACCTTTTAAAATGCAAGGGTCTGGACGACAAGGTAGGCTGTGCGGCACTTTTGGAGCTTTTAAAGCTGGATACAAGCCTTGATTTGTATGCTGCCTTCACAACCCAGGAGGAGGTTGGCTGCCGTGGCAGTATTATTGCGGCAGCCCGTGTTAAGCCCGAAATTGCAATAGTATTTGAAGGCACAACCTGCTCAGACGTTTTTGGTACACCTGAGGAAAAAACCGTTACTCACTTAGGGGCGGGCTGTGCCCTGACCGCTATGGATAATGCGGCAGTAAGCGACCGAGAAATGCTTAATCTGGCAAAGCAGGTTGCCCAAGAGAGGGGCATACCTTACCAGATAAAGCGTACCACCATGGGCGGTACCGATGCAGGAAGCATACAGAAAACAGCATCGGGTGTAAAAACGGTTGTTATCTCCACCCCATGCAGATACATTCATTCCGGCGTTTCGGTAATGAATAAAAAGGATTTTGAAGCACAGGTGGAGTTGGGTAGAAGTTTACTGAAAGCGTTGGCTGAGTAAAATCGTCCATCTCACGCTTTTATTCTCCCTTATGTACAGAAAAGTACACGTCGGTCGAATAAAAACATAATCTGAACGATTTTCTTTCAGCCTCATTATACAAGGAGGAAATATAAATGGAACTGCTTAAAAGAATAATATCTGCCTTCGGGCCTTCGGGTAGAGAGGACGAGGTAAGAGA
>JAFUJG010000160.1 GCA_017468215.1 Clostridia bacterium
AACAGGCGGCGATAACCCATCCTATATTGCGGTATTTTCAGAGGACGGTAAGGTGGCAACACTGCTGTTCTCCCCCAATGATGCCTTTATGCAGGAAATGCGGCTTTTAGCACCAAGCAAGGTAAAGCTTAATATACTGTACTGAGATATTTTTTGTTCAGATGTATGTTTTCATCCTCTTTTGTTAAAACTTACTGTGTAGGCACACGAAGTAGCTGATATTTACTTATTATCATTCTTGATATTGCCATCCTTGGGATAAGTTACATTTGACTTGTTGTCGCTTTGGGTATATAATCTTATTGTATCTATATTTCCAAAGGGAGGGTGAAGCATGGAACACAAAAAAATCTCCATAACACTTCCCGAAGATATTATTTCCGACATTGATAATCTGTGTGAGGAATTACATATTTCTTCAAACAGCATGATTGAATTGATGGTTAAATCATATCTGGCGGAAAAAAGGAGAATTGAAAACAAGTCTAATCTTAAAAAAGGTTATCTCGAAATGGCAGAAATCAATCTTTCGATTGCCAAAGAGTGTTTCAACTCCGATCAAGCTACACAAGATGCCTACGAGCATTATTTAATGGGATGTGAATAGTTTTGATCGTCAAGCGAGGAGATATTTTTTACGCCGACCTCAGTCCTGTTGTGGGTAGCGAGCAAGGCGGAACGAGACCTGTTCTGGTGGTGCAAAACGATGTTGGCAACAAATACAGTCCTACGGTTATTGCCGCCGCCATTACAAGCCGTATCAACAAAGCAAAGCTCCCCACTCACATAGAGATTGACGCTGCACGTTACGGACTTAATAAGGATAGCGTTATCCTGCTTGAACAGGTCCGTACCATTGATAAAAAACGTCTTCGAGAAAAAATAGGCAGACTTGACGAGGTGCAGATGGTAAAGGTTAACGACGCTTTATCCATAAGCTTCGGTCTGGTTTAAACTAAGCCTTAACACTAAGGAGGAAACATATGAAAAACTTATCAAAGAGAATATTAACAGGGGTACTGGCGGCTGTTTTTCTGATTGCAATTGTTGCTCAGGCTGCCGAGCCCGGCAGTGCCGAGGACCCTTTCATTTCAAAAAGCTATGTAGATACTTCACTTATGCCCTATATCAATAAGGTGTCGTCCTTTACGGTTGTTAACCTTGCACAGGGACAGATGCTTATAGGTGATGCAGGCTGTGAAATTATTCTCCGTATGGGCAGTGCAACGGTTATTTCCACCGAAAAAGGCGGTATATGCGATGTAACCATAGGCGGCGACTGGCCTAACGGCTCACCTGTTCCTGCAAACCATAACCTTATTGTTCCCTTGGGTGACGGCAGAGGCGTAAAGGCCGAAACCGATATTATCCTTATGGTAAAGGGCAATTATACAATGTATTAAAAAACACAGGTTTTGCACAATCAAGTGCGAAACCTGTGTTTTTTTAGTTACTTATTTTCCAGCGTAAACAGGCTCATTTTGCCGTCTCTGACCTTTTTTATGAAATCCTGAACATCTGTTACAGGTTCGTCACTTTCCATGCCTGCGAGGCGTTTTACGCCGTTTCCCCAATGATTATCACTGCCTGCCGTTTTAAGAAAGCCGTATTCGTCTGCATAAAGCTGTGCCATGCGGTTTTCAAAGTCTGTACGTTCAGCATTTATAACCTCAACACCTTCAACCCCACGTGGGAAAAGGCGGATATGGTCGATGTAGTTTGCTTCACGGAAAGGATGTGCGTGCACCACCAATGCACCCTCCTGCATCATAAAGGGCAGCTGTCTGCTTTTGCGTTCATTAAGTATGTCGGTATGGTCGTACCACCACTCTTTATCCAATCCGTAGACAAGGAAGTCTGTTCCGCCATAGCTCATTTCAACGCCTAAAAATACCTTAATGCCAATTTCCGCCGAAAGCTTTACTGCCTCCTCGTAATCGGAAAAATAAAAATCAAGCTTTTCATTGACAGGTGTATTCCAATCAATTCCTATGTTTCCGTCAAGGAAATGATTTGTTATGAATATACCATCATAGCCCATGCTTTTATAAAATTCCATGGTTTCTCTTACGCTTGCTCTGCCGCAGGCACTTACAGGTGCAGTGTGGCAATGTGTTTCGTAGCGATACATTATATCAAACTCCTTATTTCAAGATTTGTGGTGTCATACATAACCTTTGCGTGGTTTTCTCGTATTAATTCTCTTTTCAGGGTATTGCCTGTTCTTTTGTCTGTTGTATTTCGATAAACCTTCCCCTTACGGAAAACATCGTCACCTATTTTTATAAAATGCTCATTTTCTGTTTCGATATGATAGGTGTTTTCAAGCTCACCATCGGCTCTTAATTCGCCGCACAGATGGGTGTCGGTCACATACACAATAAGCTGGAAGGTTTTGTCGGTATTGTTTTTAAAGCGGTAATCAAGATAATTATAGACTATGCTTGTTCCTGTTCCAAAAGGCACCTTGCGGTTAAAATCGGGAAACAGGTCAAATCCATCGTGATGATGGTGCTCTACAATGTCAAGAGGGGTATGCAAAATCATCCAATGTATCAGATTGGTAAACTGACACATGCCTCCGCCTATTCCCTTACTTGTTGCCGCATTGGATATGGTAAGCCCTGCCTTGTAGCCCTTCCGCTCGGTGGTCGAGCCTACTAAATGCCAGAAGGAAAAAACCTCCCCCGGCTTTATAATAATGCCGTCAACCTTCGGGCAAGCAATGGCTAAATTAACAGCCTTATTGTTCTGAAGTTCAATATCAACATTGCCCAAGGTACGCCTTATGAGGGAGTTGTGCTTGTATATTATAAAAGGCAGCTTGTCGCCACTCTTTTCATTTGCAAATTTTTGCCCCGACAAAAGGTTTTTTATCCGCCTTATGCAGCGGCACTTTAAAACCGATATTTTATATGTAAAAGGCGAAATTTCGCAAAACAGCTTTCGTTTCATTTTTTCACATCCTATGACTCTATTATATAACCTGTGCCAAATTTCGTCAATTAAAAAAGAGTGGGTTTTTCCCACTCTTTTTAACATAACATGCGACTATTTTCGTGCTGTTACCACACCGTAAACAATACCTATAACAGAATAAGGTATAAGCAAACAAATGCAGCCAACTGTACATACAGGCGGCAGAAAAATGCTTGCAATAAAAAGCATGCCCATAACAACTGTTTCGTAACCGATAAAGCGGTTGATTTTTCTGGCTTTTTCGGTGTTAATATCGTAGTTTTTAATATGATTGAACTTTGGCAGATAGTTGCCTATTACAAGAAAAACAGCCCCTACAATAAATGCAACTACCCTTCGTATGTCAATTCTCCAGCCTAAGCCGTAACCAAGGGTTATTATTTGCAAAACAGCTGTCATGCAGGGAATAATCCATTTTGTTACATTTTCCAGTTTTTTTCTTTCGCCATGCTTGTGTGAGTTAATGTCGTTTATAAAACAGCAAAAGCCCTGCAACACAACCATCAGTATGGGCAGACCAAAAACGACAAAGCCCTTTGATGCAAAATTATCTGCAACGCCGTAAATATCAAAATGAATTGCCATTACATCGGGCAGCTTGTTCCATAAGGAAACACCCAGCAGTATAGGCAGCAGACAAACAACGGCTGTAACAATAAATATCCGCCATTTAAAAAATTTCATTATTTGTTACCTCCCCAACGTATAAATCCAGCTTAAGACATCTTCAAAAACAGAGGTGTTAAGCTCGTAATATATAAAATTTTTTTGTTTTTCTT
>JAFUJG010000161.1 GCA_017468215.1 Clostridia bacterium
CAGGCACGTATTTTGGAGCGGGTGATGGGAGTCGAACCCACCTAACCAGCTTGGAAGGCTGGAATTCTACCGATGAACTACACCCGCATATCACCCTTTTTTCAAGGACATTTGTTATTATAGCAAATGGACAGGGCTTTGTCAAGATGTTTTTCCCAACTTTTTTCCTATTTTTCGTTAGCAGTTACAAGACCCATAATTACTGCGCCAATAAAGGCTCCCACAGAAAACACAAAAAAATACAACAATACTTTCACCTCATAATATATTTATTCTTCACAGGATAAATTGTTTCATGTTTTGTGGGAATTTATGCACACTAATGTGCCTAATAATTATCGACTACGTATTTACAAACCAAAAGACCTGCTATGTAAACAGCAGGTCTTTATCATTTTTATTCAACTGTTACGCTCTTTGCCAAATTTCTGGGTTTGTCAATATCTCTGCCCTTGCACAGAGCCGCATAATATGCAATATACTGTGTGGGTACAACAGACACAATAGGAGTTAACAGCGGATGCACATCACGGATGATAATTTTATCGTTATGGGACGAAAGGGAATTTGTGGAAATAACAAGTGTTTTCGCACCTCTCGCCTTTACCTCCTCGATGTTGCTTCGTGTGTTGAGGTTTATGTTATCCTGTGTGATAACTGCAATAACAGGTGTACCTTTTTCGATAAGAGCAATTGTACCGTGCTTTAACTCGCCTGCGGCAAAGCCTTCTGCCTGGATATAGGATATCTCCTTAAGCTTTAAGGCAGCCTCGAGGCACACATAGTAGTCAATGCTTCTGCCGATATAAAATGCATTGCGTGCATTTTTAAGATACTTTTCGGCAAGGTATTTGTAGGTTTCGCTTTCGGAGCAGATTGTTTCGATAACGTTTGCAACCTTTGAAAGCTCGTATTTAATATCTATCTGAGGATCTGTTGCAACTGTAGATGCCAAAATTGCAAGCACTGCCAGCTGTGCTGTGTACGCCTTTGTGGATGCCACGGCGATTTCGGGGCCTGCATGCAAAAGAAGTGTGTGGTTTGCTTCTCTGGAAAGAGTTGAGCCCTTAACATTTGTAATTGTAAGGATACGGTGCCCCATAGCCTTTACCTTTACCATAACGGCTCTGGAGTCGGCTGTTTCGCCGCTTTGAGAAATAAAGATAAAGAAAGGCTTTTTGGATAAAAGAGGTGTGTTGTGAACAAACTCGCTTGCGATAAAGCTGTCGCAGGGCTTACCTGCCATTTTTTCAAAAAGCTGTTTGCCCACAAGACCTGCATGATAGCTTGTTCCGCAGGCTATAATATAAATCCTGTCACATTCCTCAATGTCCTTAAGGATAGCTTTGTCAACGCCGATGTCGCCGTTTTCATTGGTATATTCCTGAATAAGCTTACGAATAACAGCGGGCTGTTCTTCGATTTCCTTAAGCATAAAATGAGCATATGTGCCCTTTTCTGTGTCGGAAAGGTCAAGCTCTGCCTTAAAGGGTTCACGAGCAACAAGCTTGCCGTACTGTGTATAAATCTTAACGCAATCACGGGTTACCACAACGTATTCCTTGTCGTGGATTTCGTAGAACATGTTTGTGTTGGCAATCATAGCCATAGAGTCGCTGCCAATCATGTTGAAGCCCTCGCCCTTACCGATAAGAAGCGGCGACTTGTTCTTTACGGCATAAAGCACCTCGGGGTCTTCCCTGTCGATAACAGCTAAAGCATAGCTGCCCACAATTTCAGCCATAAGGTGTCTGATAGCCATTTCAACATCTTCACCCGACTGAGTAAACTTATCGAGTAGCCAGGGAATGATTTCGGTATCTGTTTCGCTTACGAACTTTACGTCCTTAAGGTACTTGCTTCTCAAAAATTCCTCATTTTCGATAATGCCGTTATGTACAAGTACAAACCTGTTGCTAAAATGAGGATGAGCATTGTTTTCGGTAGGCTTACCGTGGGTTGCCCATCTTGTATGACCTATGCCCTTTGTTCCCTTGATTGTTGTGCCGTTTTCAGTTTTTTTATAAAGATTTTCAAGCTTGCCTACCGCCTTTTCAATAACAACCCCGTCGCTGTTGCATACAGCGATACCTGCACTGTCATATCCACGGTATTCCAGCTTGGAAAGACCTTCCAACAAAATGGGTGCAACCTCTTTGTCGCCGATATAACCAACTATTCCGCACATACTAATTCAAATCCTTTCAAAGAATTTTATATTACTTCTATCATTTTTTCAACGCACAGGAGCATATCCTCTGCGTTCATGGCAAAGCCATCCTTGCCCTGTGTTTTTTCATAAGGCAGATGAACAAAGCCGATTTTTATATCGCATTTTGCATCCTGAGCTTTTTTGAGCAATCCGTACAGCAGGCTATTGCAAACAAAGCCACCTGCCGACACGCTGAGTGATGCATCAAAGCCTGCATTTTTTACTGCATTTACCATATCCTTAACTGGAAGGGTGGAAAAAATAGCGTTTTCGCCGTCATCAGAGAGCTTTTCGCCTTCAATTTTAATGCCACGGTTGTCGCAGATGTTGGCAAAGGCATAGTTGATGCCTATAACCTCAAGGGTTATACATCCTCTGCCGCCTGCCTGCCCCATACAAACAATTGCATCTGCCCCAATTTCCATGGCTTTATCCCATGCAAGGCTGACACAATCGTTAAAAACCGTGGGCACCACAAGCTTTTCGATGTGAATGTTCCCGACCTTGTTGCCAAGGCTCTCCAGAACCATAAGGGACGAATTTGTATCCATCCCGCCAAATGGGTCAAAGGCTGTTACGAGAACCGTCATGACTGTTCTGCCTTTCCGCACTCAGTGCAAACTCCGTATATAGACAAATCATATCTGTCTACAGAGAAGCCGCAGTCCTTGAGCTGCTTAAGCTCCGAGCTTTCGCCTTGAGGGAAAATGTCAAAAAGCTTGCCGCAGCATTTGCACATGAAATGATAATGGTCACTCATATTTGCATCAAAACGTGACGAATTGTCGGTATAAAGCTCCCTTGCAATACCAATCTCAATCATATGTTTAAGATTACGGTAAACAGTTGCCAGCGAAACATTGGGAAACTTTTCACGCATTTTATCGTACACCCATTCCGCTGTGGGATGTGTATCCGTGGATTGGAGAATTTCGATTAATGCATCACGTTGTTTACTATGTTTTGTAGCAGCCACGCAAGGCACCTCCTTCGTCTGATATATACATAATCCTACGTATTTATTATAGCATAGGTATTATTCAATTGCAATAATAATTATTATTTTTGACAAAAACTATGCATTGGTATATAATACAAGAGAAAGGTTGTGTTTTAATGAAAAAACCGATAAATAAGTTGTTATATATAATTGCAATTTTTGCAATAAGCACCCTTATTGCATTTTTTA
>JAFUJG010000162.1 GCA_017468215.1 Clostridia bacterium
CATGCTGGAGCAGCTCATGCAGACTGCTGTTCAGTATATCGACACTGCAATGGTTGGCAGTTTAGGCACCTCTGCAACTGCGGCAGTGGGCTCGACAGTTACGGTAAACTGGCTTGTGAACTCTACCGTTTCGGCCCTGGGTGTGGGCTTTTTAACATTTATAGCCCGTGCGTTAGGTGCAGGCGATGAAAAAAAGGCGAAAAGCATTGCATCACAGGCGGTTTTATCAACTGCTGCTGTGGGTGTTTTTTTCACGGTTCTCACGCTTTCCCTAAGTCCCATAATCCCAAGTATTATGCGGGTAGACCCTTCTATCAGAAAATTATCAAGCTTGTATTTCTTTATTATATATTTGCCAATGCTTCCACGCAGTGCCACAATGATTTTTTCTACAATCCTGCGTGCATCAGGCGACAGTAAAACCCCTATGTATACAGGCTTATGGGTCAATATAATTAACGTGGTATTAAACTTTTTCCTCATATTCCCCTCACGCAGGCTTTGGGGTGTTTTTATACCAGGAGCAGACCTGGGCGTTATAGGTGCCGCAATAGCCAGTGCCATATCCTTTACTGCAGGCGGTATTATTATAACCGTAAAGCTTTTTACCCATAAAAAAATATCTCCTTTAAAGGAAAGCTTTACTCCCGATTTTAAAATATTAACGCCCTGTCTTAAGGTAGCTTTCCCGAATATGATACAGCGCTTCACAACTTCATTGGGTTACGTTGCCTTTGCCTCTATGGTAAACTCCTTAGGTGAGGTTGCAACAGCCGCACACACCATTGCAAACACAGTGGAATCTGCCTTTTATATCCCCGGATATGGTATGCAAACTGCTGCTGCAACACTTGCGGGCAATGCATTAGGCTCGGGAGATTACAAAAAGCTAAAGGAAACAGGCAACGTTATAAATGCAGTTGAAGTTATACTAATGATTATATCGGGTGCTCTGCTTTTTATTTTCGCTCCATATATGGTTATGCTGTTTTCTGCAGAGCCCGAAGTAATCCGCCTCGGAAGCACAGTACTGCGAATGGTAGCACTTTCGGAGCCCTTTTACGGGGTTTCGATTATTGTTGAGGGTATTATGCAAGGGGTGGGCGAAACTCGAACCCCTCTTGTGTTCAACATTTTCGGGATGTGGTGCATACGCATCGCAGGCACATTTTTAGCAACACAGGTTTTCTCGGGCACACTTATTTCCGCATGGGGATGTATGATAACACATAACATGCTCCTTTTTGTGCTTTTTGTAATCTATTACAAAAAGGTACATGGAGTCCACTCAACGAAAGGACTTGATAAAATGCAAAATATTATTCATATAACAGAATTTTCTGACCCACGTCTTGACGTGTACGCAAGGCTTACTGAGGCTCAGCTTTTAAATCGTGAATTTCCCTCTGAGGGTTTGTTTATAGCCGAAAGCCCCAAGGTAATAGAAAGAGCCTTAGACGCAGGCTACACTCCTGTATCAGTGTTAGTGGAAACCGGCTGTATCAAGGGCGAAAGTGAGCAGGTTTTATCACGCTGCGGTGATATTCCCATTTTTACCGCACCTATGGAGGTTTTAAAAGAACTCACAGGCTACCTTTTAACCAGAGGGCTTCTCTGCGCAATGCGTCGTCCTCTGCTGAAAAGCGTGGATGAAACCATTGCAAACGCAAGCCGCATCGCCATTTTAGAGGATGTTATGAACCCCACAAATGTTGGCGCCATTTTTCGTTCCGCAGCGGCTTTGGGCATGGATGCGGTGCTTCTTACGCCGGGGTGCTCCAACCCCTTATACCGCCGCAGTGCCAGGGTAAGCATGGGCACAGTTTTCCAGATTCCATGGACCTTTCTTCCCTCATGGGATGAAAATGCACGCAATCATCTGTCCTCTTTGGGGTTTAAAACAGTTGCACTGGCATTCAATGA
>JAFUJG010000163.1 GCA_017468215.1 Clostridia bacterium
CATGTCGATTGGAGAGGAATTGCAATGAAAAATAAATATTTATTGGTTCTATTGGCTTTTTTCATGTGTTTGATTTGTTCTTGCGATCAAGAAAACACTTCCCCTATTTCGATGAAACAACTATCCGACCATACGATCGAAAATAAGCTTTCACCACTGAAAACAAGCTATTACGAAACAGGTACCGTCGCATTTGGAGAACGGATTCCCGTGGAGTACCTGTACAGAGCACCGCAAGACATGGTCGGACAGCGCATAGAGCTTTCAGTGAAGCAGCCTGAAACCTCTTTTCTGTACTGTTTCCAAGAGCGCAAGAACGAAAATGTTCAATTGTTGCCGTTATACAAACCCGAGTCGATAACTGCAATTTTAACAGTTTCCCCAAAAACACCTTTATTCCACGCAAACTGTGCCGAAACCTGAGTAAGGTTTGTCTGCTCGGCATAATAATAATCCTCCGTGGTGTAATCAAAAAGCTCCGAATAGCTCATTGGCTCATAATACGTTACAAGACCTGCATCAATAAGAGGTTGAATATCCTCTATATTTTCGGTTGTATAAACTCCATGTTGTGCATTTACTGTATGTATCGAGTCAGAATAAGGCATGGGAAAAGAGTCACTAACCGTGAAGATATACTCCTCGGCAAATGAATTTGCACCCATGCATAAAAACAGCACAGAAACCGTTATTAAGATGAAAAAGAATTTTTTCATACTTATCACCTTCAAAATAAAAAGCCGGGAAAATCCCGACTTTTTATAGTAAAATTAACCGTTGGCAAGAGCATCGGCAAGCCAGAATTCGGCGATGTCCAGAGCATCAAAAAGACCGCCACGGACAGCTTTCTTATATACCTTTTCTTTTTCTTTGCCGGAATTTGTCATAAGTTCAATTGTTACCTTGTCAGCCACCTGCAAATCCTCAACCTGCTTTGTAGAGTTGATTGTAAATAAAATTATATAACGATCGGTGGGGTTGCCGTAATAAATTTTATTGCCGGATCTCATGAGAGGCTTGTCTTTGTATGTGAGGCATTCTTTAGCCTTAACTGCTTTAGCCATAGTGCAATTCCTCCTTAAACATTTATAATAACATTATAACATAACCAACAAAGATAGTAAAGCCTTTTTTGTTTTTTACATGAAATTTACACAAAATTTAAAAAAAGTGTTGACAAAATAAGATAAAGTTATTATAATTGGGAAGGTTGGTTGAAATACAAAAATGTGAAGGGAGATAGTAACTATGAAGAAGTTCATGGCTCTTGCATGCGCAGTTGTTCTTGCTGTTGCAGCTCTTGCTGCTTGCACAGGTAACAATGTAGAAGAACCCACAGAAGTAGCTACAGACGTTACAGAAGCAACTATCGCTGAATAATTAATTTACATACAAAAAACACCCGTTATCGTAAGATAGCGGGTGTTTTTCATTAAAATTCTTGACATAAACCGCTGTCTTATAATATGTAAATTATCGGCTTTTTTCATCTTTGAGGAAATAATTTTTGAAACATATTGACAAATAAAAGAATATGGAGTACAATAGCAAGAAAAAACAAATGTGTTTGTGAGGTGGACATATTTTGACTGAAGACAGAGAAGTTATTCTGGTAGATGCAAAGGTTTTACCCGAGGTTTTTATTAAGGTGCTCATATCAAAAAGGCTGCTTGAATCCGGTGAGGTTAAAACAGTAAATGAGGCATGCGAAAAAACAGGTATAAGCCGAAGTGCATATTATAAGTATAAAGACCATGTATTTGACTTTAATCAGATGCAGGGAGTCTTGACACTTATGGCTGTTGTGGTTGACCTTAAGGGCGTTTTGTCGGAAATACTGAGGATAATATCTTCGGTTAACTGTTCCGTTATGACAATTAATCAGAGTGTACCCACCGACGGTATAGCAAATATTCATCTCACAGTAAAGACAGATTTGATGAAAATAAGCGTTGATAAGCTTATTACGGAAATCACTAAGGTTGCAGGCGTCAGAAGTGTTAAAATTCTGGCGAAACAATAAAACAAGGAGAGGAACACCAATGACAAAAATGGCTATTATGGGCTACGGCGTTGTGGGCAGCGGTGTGTATGACATCGTTACAAAAAATGCCGACACCATAACAGATAAAACCGGTGATGAGCTTAAGGTCAAGTATATATTGGACATACGTGACTTTGACGACCATCCCGAAAAGCATTTGTTTGTAAAGGATGCGGATATTATTGCCGCAGATGACGAGGTTACACTTGTAGCTGAGGCTATGGGCGGAGCAACCTTTGCTTACGAATTCACAAAGAAAATGCTTCTGGTAGGAAAAAGCGTTGTTACAAGCAACAAGGAGCTTGTTTCCAAAAAGGGTACAGAGCTTTTCCGCATTGCGAAGGAAAAGAACGTAAGCTATATGTTTGAAGCCTCTGTAGGCGGAGGTATCCCCATTATAAGGCCTTTGGTAAACTGCCTGGCGGCAAACCGCATCCAAGGCATTTATGGTATTATGAACGGTACAACAAACTACATCTTAACAAAAATGTTCAAGGAAAACCAATCCTTTGATGTTGCACTTAGTGATGCCAAAAGGCTTGGCTATGCAGAACAGGACCCCACAGCTGACGTTGAAGGCTTTGACACAATGAGAAAAATATCTATTCTCACATCGCTGGCAACAGGCTGGAAGGCAGAGTGCGACAAAATACCCACAGAAGGTATTACAAAAATTTCTGCCGAGGATGTTGCCTGTGCTGAAAAGCTTGGCTGCAGCGTGAAGCTTATCGGCTACAGCAAAATAGTAAACGGCAAGGTTACCGCAAGGGTTTGCCCCATGCTTATTCCCTCTGATTGTCCCTTATATGGCGTTGAAGATGTTTTCAATGCAATACTTGTAAAGGGTGACATGGTTGGAGACGTAATGATGTACGGCAGAGGTGCCGGCAAGGAAGCCACCGCAAGTGCCATTGTAGGCGATTTGATGGATGTTGTTCGCCACAAAGGAGTGTTTGACAAAAACTTCTCCTGGGACGAAGAAGCTGAAAACGGCTTTGCCGATTCCTCCGATGAGCTTAACGCCTTCTTTGTAAGATGCGAAAAGACAAAGGCAGAAATTGAAAAAGTATTCAATAATGTGAAATTTGTTAACGGATGTGACAATGCCTTTGTAACTGAGGAAATGACAGAGAAAGAGTTTGAAGTAAAAACTGCTTCTCTGGGCGGAATATTATCAAAAATAAGAGTATATAAGTAAAGGAATGATAAAAAATGGGCCTTATTGTACAAAAATTCGGCGGTTCTTCTGTTGCTAATGCAGAAAGAGTATTTAACGTTGCCTCTCGTGTAATCGAAACTTATGACAATGGTAATGACGTTGTTGTAGTTGTGTCTGCACAGGGTGATACAACAGACGACCTTATTGAAAAGGCAAAAGAAATTAATGACAGAGCATCAAGACGTGAAATGGATACACTCCTTTCTGCAGGTGAGCAGATTTCCATGAGCCTTCTTGCAATGGCTATCCAGAAGCTTGGCAGGCCTGCAATCAGCCTTACAGGCTGGCAGGCAGGAATGATTACTGACAGTAACTATTCTAAGGCACGTGTAAGACGTGTAACAGGCGAAAGAATCCGCCGTGAGCTTGATAACCGCAACATTGTTATTGTGGCAGGCTTCCAGGGGATAAACAAATATGACGATATTACAACACTGGGCCGTGGCGGCAGCGATACAAGTGCCGTTGCCATTGCAGCAGCACTTGGTGCTGACCTTTGCCAGATTTATACAGACGTTACAGGCGTGTTCACATCTGACCCCAGAATTGTAAAGGATGCACGAAAGCTTGATACAGTAAGCTACGACGAAATGCTTGAGCTTGCTAGCTTGGGTGCAAACGTGCTCCATAATCGCTCTGTTGAGCTGGCTAAGAAATTTAATGTAAATCTTGAAGTATTGTCGAGCCTTGTTAAGGAACCGGGCACAATTGTTAAGGAGGAAACTAATATGGAAAAAATGTTGGTACGTGGTGTAGCACGTGATAATGATGTAGCAAGAATTTCACTTTGTAATGTAGAGGATGCTCCCGGGAAGGCATTCCAGGTGTTCAGTCTTCTTGCAAAGCATAAGATAAGCGTTGATATTATTCTTCAGTCTATCGGTCGTGATAACAAAAAGGACATCAGCTTTACTGTTGACCTTGACGCATTGGACGGTGCTCTTAAGGTGCTTGAAGAAAACAATGGTATTATAGGTGCTGAAAGCATTGTTCACTACGACAATGTTTCCAAGGTTTCTATCGTAGGTGCAGGTATGGTTTCTAACCCCGGTGTTGCAGCTACTATGTTTGAAGCTCTTTACAACGCAGGCATTAATATTCAGATGATTTCTACATCCGAAATTAAAATCAGTGTTCTTATTGAACAGGAGCACGCAGAAAAGGCTGTTCGTGCTATTCACGAAAAGTTCCACCTTGGTGCATAATTTGCACCTTCTGCGTCTTGTTTGCCACAACAAGAACGTAGCTATCGGTTTTTCACTTTGTGGCAGAAAGGCTAC
>JAFUJG010000164.1 GCA_017468215.1 Clostridia bacterium
ACCTTACCTATTCACTATTACTTTTTCCTTACAAAACAAAATCGAAGGATTTTATTTTGTATCGTACCAGCTTTTGCCCATCTTTACATCTGCAATAAGAGGCACGTTCAATTTAAGTGCGTTTTCCATTTCCTGCTTGAGGATAGTCTTTACCTTTTCAACATCCTTGTCGGGGGCTTCCACAATAAGTTCATCGTGCACCTGCATAACAAGGCGGCTGTCGGGGCATTGCTTTTCAAGGGCATTATACACGTTAACCATAGCAATTTTGATTATATCTGCCGCCGAGCCCTGTATGGGGGTATTCATGGCACACCTTTCGCCAAAGGCAACAAGGTTGCGGTTTTTCGCCTTTAATTCCTCAATATATCTTCTTCGGCCGAGAATGGTTGTAACAAACCCATCCTCTTTTGCTCTTTCGATTGTATCGGTCATATAGCGTCTTACGCCTTCATATTTTGTAAAGTAGCTTTCAATATATGCTCTTGCATTTTTTACCGAAATTTTAAGCTCCTTACTCAAACCAAAGTCACCCTGGCCGTAAATTATGCCAAAGTTAACGGTTTTTGCGGCTGAACGCATTTCGTCAGTAACAAGGAAATCCGGTACATTAAAAACCTGGGATGCTGTCATGCGGTGGATGTCTATGTCGTGCAAAAATGCATCGGTCATATTTTTATCTGCCGATATATGTGCCAAAACTCTCAGTTCAATCTGGGAATAGTCTGCACCTACAAGGCTGTAGCCTTCACGTGCAACAAACATTTTGCGGATTTCTCGTCCAAGCTTTGTTCTTGTGGGAATGTTCTGCAAATTAGGCTCAGTTGAGCTGAGTCTGCCTGTTTGTGTTACGGTCTGGTTAAAGGTCGAATGTATTCTGCCATCTTCGCCTATAACAGGGAGAAGTCCGTCGGCATAAGTGGACTTAAGCTTCATAAGCACACGGTACTCGCTGATAAAATCAATAATATCGTGCTTGCCCGAAAGCTTATCTAAAACCTCGCTGTCGGTGGAATATCCTGTTTTTGTTTTTTTCACAACAGGAAGTCCCATCTCCTCAAAAAGGATAACCCCCAGCTGCTTTGTGGAATTTATATTGAACCTCTTGCCCGCCATGAAATAAATTGCTTCCTCCAGCTCACAAAGCCTTTCGGAGAGCATTTTGCCGAAAGCGGCAAGACCATCACGGTTTACCAGGAAGCCTGCTTTTTCCATGGAGTACAAAACCTCGCAAAGGGGCAGTTCAATTTCGTAAAGGAGCTTTTCCTGACCTCGCTCTTTTATCCTATCAGTTTGAGCAGTATAAAGCATTGGAAGGCTTTCTACATTGCCGGGAAGATTAAAGTCTGCACATAAATCCTCCAACTCGTAGGTTTTTGCCGAAGGATTGAGTACATACTCAGCCAACGCAAAATCGTAATAGCATCCATTAAGATTTATGCCCAGTAAAGACAGCTCATGCTTGACTTTTTTATAATCAAATGTGAGCTTTTCTATGTTTTCATTTTCGAGTATAATTCGCAGCTGCTCGGCTTTGGCATGGTATACGCCGTCATTTACAAAAAGAACCTCACCGTCCTTTAATGTAAAAAAGAACCTGTCGCATTTTTCTGCTTTTTTTATCGCAGCTTCATCAGCAGGCTGTACCTGACAGTTTACGGCTACAGGTGCAGTGTTTTCAACACCTAATCGCTCGGAGATTTTTTTCAGCTCAAGCTCTGCGAGCTTTTTCACAAGAGCCTCTGTGTTGTACTCGCCTCGCCTTGCCTCATCGAAGTTCATTTCAAGAGGCATATCGCACACAATTGTTGCCAGATGACGGCTCATAAAAGCACTGTCTTTTCCGTCAAGGAGCTTTTGCCTTTGTGCTTTTTTTATAATATCAGAGTCAATATTTTCATATACGCCCTCTAAGGAGTGGAAATTTTCAATAAGTGTAAAGGCGGTTTTCTCACCTATGCCGGGCACCCCGGGAATATTGTCAGAGCTGTCGCCCATAAGAGCCTTTACATCTATAAACTCGTGGGGCGTTATGTTATATTTCTCCACAAAAGCAGCCTTGTCAAAATCCTCAACTGTTGTCTGCCCCATGCGTGTTGTAGTTAAAAGAATATGTGTTTTTTCGCTTGCAAGCTGCAAATCGTCCTTATCGCCTGTAACGATAACACACCTAACGCCTTCCTTCTCACACATAGCGGCAACGGTGCCTATAATGTCGTCGGCTTCAAAGCCCTCCTGAGAGAGCATTTTTATATTCATTGCACCTAAAAGCTCCTTAAGATGAGGCATCTGTGCAGCCAAATCCTCGGGCATGCCTTTTCGCTGTGCCTTGTACTCGGCATATTCCTTATGGCGGAAGGTGGGAGCCTTAAGGTCAAAAGCAACCAGAAGGTACTCCGGCTTAACCTCCTCAAGATGCTTTAAAAGAATATTCATAAAGCCAAAAATACCGTTGGTGGGAATTCCGTCCTTGGTGGAAAGAGGCCTCACGCCGTAGTACGCTCTGTTTATTATGCTGTTACCGTCAATTATCATCAAAGTTTCCATTTTAAAACTCCAAACAATAGTTATAGTGGACTTTAGTTTACATTTGTTTATCATTATACTATTATTGCGTCAATTCTTCAAGTTTTTTCTTATTTATATAGAAAAAACTCTTGCATTTATAAGGAAAAGATGGTATAATTAGGCTGTATTGAGGTAAGAGTGGGCAGCAGGTCCACTCTTTTGTATTGTTGGAGGTGCATTGTATGGCAAAAAACGAAGCGTTACTTGAAGAAATTGCTTCTCCTATTTGCGAGGAGGAGGGCGTATACGTTTACGAATGCGAATACAAAAAAGAAGGCGGCAACTATTATCTTCGTCTTTATATCGATAAGGACGGCGGTGTAACAATCGATGATTGCGAAAGAGTAAGCCGCAGGGTTAACGAAAAGCTCGACGAGCTTGACCCTATCAAGGAGGAATACATTTTTGAGGTTTCCTCTCCCGGTATTGACCGCAAGCTTACCCGTGACTGGCATTTTGAAAAAGCAATAGGCAAAGAGGTTGACTTAAAGCTTTTTGCCCCCTTTGAAGGCAGTAAAACCCTCACAGGCACTTTAACAGGCTATGACCATTCTCTTTTGTCAATAAAACTGGGCGAAAGAGTTGTTCGTATAGAAAAAGGCAAAACCTCCTCTGTGAGACTTGCCATTACGTTTTAGTAATAACAGAAAGGAGATAGAAACAGAATCATGAAAGCAAACAAAGAGCTCATTGCAGCGTTAGACGCTCTTGAGAAAGAAAAGAACATATCCAAGGAGGTTATGTGTGAAGCCTTGGAAACAGCCCTTATTACAGCATACAAGAAGAACTACGGTCCCAACTTTGTGTGCTATGCAACAGTTGACCGCAAAAACGGTGCAATGAAGGTATGGGCAGAAAAGACAGTTGTTGAAACAGTTGAAGATGAATCAAGTGAAATGACACTTGAAGAAGCAAGAGAAATTTCAATCCGTTACCAGATAGGTGATGTTGTTGAGCTTCCTGCTGACCCTGCAAAGTTCGGCAGAATTGCTGCACAGACAGCCAAGCAGATGGTTGTTCAGAAAATCCGTGAGGCTGAACGTGGAAACGTGTTCATGCAGTTCTCCGATAAGGAAAACGATATCTTAACAGGTAAGGTTGTTAAAATCGAAAAGAAGGGCGTTTACCTTGATATGGGCAATGCCGAAGCACTCCTTACCCCCTCGGAGCAGATTCCCGGCGAGGACCTGCACGTAGGCGACATGGTAAAGGTTTATATCTTAGAGGTTAAGAAGTCCACAAAGGCACTTCAGCTTCTTGTTTCCAGAACACACCCCGGCATGGTGAAGAAGTTCTTCTCCCACGAGGTTCCCGAAATTGCCGACGGCACAGTTGTTATCAAATCCATTGCCCGTGAAGCCGGCAGCAGAACAAAGATTTCTGTTTACTCTGACAACGAAAACGTTGATGCAGTAGGCAGCTGTGTAGGCCCCAAGGGTGCAAGAGTTGCAGCAGTAGTTGATGCACTCGGCGGTGAAAAGGTTGATATTATTCTTTACGATGAGGATATTTCAAAGTACATCAGTGCAGCACTTAACCCTGCTACAGTATCCACTGTAACAATTGACGAAGAAGCAAAGAGCGCATTTGTAACAGTTCCCGATTTCCAGCTTTCTCTTGCAATAGGCAAGGAAGGTCAGAACGCTCGTCTTGCAGCTCGCCTTACAGGCTGGAAGATTGATATTAAGGGCGACAGTCAGGTTACTGAATAAGGAGTGTTCATTATGAGTTCTCCTGAAAGAATGTGTGTTGTATGCAGAAAGATGCAACCTAAAAGAAACCTTATCAGGGTTGTCAAAAGCAAGGATGGGGAAATACAGTATGACCCTACAGGCAAAATGAACGGCCGTGGCGCATACCTTTGTGCAAGCCGTGAATGTTTTGACCGCCTTCCGAAAACACGTGGATTTGAGCGTTCCTTTAAATGTATGGTGCCTGATGAGGTGTTTCGTGCAGTAAATGAAAAAATTGGGGAATGATTTAATTGACAGATAAAATTTTGGGCATGACAGGGCTTGCCGTAAGGGCAGGCAAGGTTAAATTCGGTGTCTTTTCAACACTTGCCGCATGTGACGAGGGAAAAGCAAAGCTTGTTATAATCCCCGCCGATTTAGGCAACAGTAACCGTAAGAGCATCGAAGCAAAGTGCAAAAATACATCAGTGCCGTTGATTGAGGTCAGCGACAGAGCAGCATTAGGCAAGGCAGTAGGCAAAAAGGATGCCACCGCACTTGTTGTATGCGACGAAAACTTCAAGTCGGCAATTTTAAAATTATATGG